>DASQEJ010000293.1:0-8745 GCA_035633715.1 Actinomycetota bacterium
GGTCTGCACGACCCCGACGCCCGCTCCGACCGAGTCCCCGCGCCCCGGCACCAAGGCCAAGCCGACGATCCCGCCGAGCCCGACCCCGGTCTGCACCCCGCCGAACCCCGGCCGTGCGATCGCGACCGTCGGCGCCTATGCGGCGCACCCCGTGACGGCGGACGCGGGAAGAGCCACTGCCGACGCCGACTTCCCCGCGGTGTTCGCCAAGAACGTGGAGGACCGCTTCGGCGGCATCGGCATGTTCCTCCAGACGGGCCTCGGCAACATGTCGCCCCGCGGCAACAAGGTCCAGATGGGCACCGGCCTCGCCGGCCTCGTCCCGGCCATCGGCGGCGGCGCCAAGGTCGAGAACCCCGACGTCCGCGTCGGCCGCACGTTCTGGGACCAGCCGGTGACGAACGTCCCGCTGGGTTCCCTCGGCGTCGCCGGCTTCTTCGACCGCAAGTTCAACCAGAACCCCGCGGCCGTCGAGGAGGGCAAGGGCCCGATCAACCGGAAGTGTCGCTCGGCCTCGCCGGTCTCCGTCAGGACCTCCGTCAGCGCCGCGAAGGTCGGCTCGCTGTGGATCACCGGGGGCCCGGGTGAGCTGTTCTCCAACCTCACGAACACGATCGAGGAGCGCAACCCGAACGGCGTCACGCTGGCGCTCGGTCTCGTGAACGACGGTCTCGGCTACATCATCCAGAGCTTCGAGACCGACCACGCGGGCCGCCAGGGGGCAGGGTTCGTCGGGACGACGGACGACAAGCCGGTGCCGGGCCAGCCGGCCCCCGCTCCTCCCGTCGGAGTCGCGGAGTACGAGGACGCGTACTCGATCGACCACTGCTTCGGCGACGCGACGCTCGAGCACACGCTCCGGCTGCTCGGCTCACTGCAGTAACGATGCGGCGCTTTGCTCCCGCGGTCGCGGCGGCACTCGTAGCGGCAAGCCTCGCCGGTCCTTCGGGACCGGCGACTGCCGCGTCTACCTGCGACTGGCTCGCGGGCGACCTGCACGTGCACACGACGTTCTCGCACGACTCCTACGGGGGCCCGGCCGACGACAACACCGGTCCCGAGGAGGCGTACACGCTCGGCCACCCGGTGACGAGCCAGTTCGCGGTGGCGGCCGGGCGGGGCCTCGACTTCGTCGCGATCACCGACCACAACGACGTGCGGTCGCAGTCGGATCCCGGCTTCGGGAGCGGCGGCGTGATCGGCGTGCCGGGATACGAGGCGTCGTACCGGGGGCACGCGCAGATGCTCGGGGCGCAGCGCGTCTACGAAGGTCCCGACGCGACCGCGGCCGACGTGCAGGCCCTGGCCGACGCGCTACGAGCCGACGGCGGCGTCTTCCAGATCAACCATCCGGCCGAAGGCTCGACGGACTACCCGCACGACCGCGACTGGTCGTATGGCCACGCGTTCGTCCCCGACACCGTCGAGGTGTGGAACATCTCGCGGCTGTGGCAGCCTCCCGCTCCTTCGGGGTCGTCGAACGACGACGCGATCCGGTTCTGGGAGGGCTTCCTCGACGCGGGCCATCGCGTGGCGGCCACCGGGGGCAGCGACAACCACTACCTCGCCACGACGCCGATCCAGGGGGTCGGTCAGCCGACGACGTGGGTCTGCGCGGAGAGCGCGAGCGTCGCCGGCGTGCTCGGCGGGCTGCGCGCCGGCCGGACGTTCGTGTCGCACCAGCCGCCGGCGCACGGCGGCCCCCGCATCTTCGTCGAGGGCGACGCCGATCGCGACGGCGTCTTCGAGTCGATGGCCGGCGACGAGGTCCCGACCGGCTCGCCGCTGCGCGTCCGGGTCGAGGGCGCGCCGGGGTCGCTGCTGCAGGTGTTCGGAACCGGCGGCAAGCCGATCGGCGAACCGGTCCCGGTGACCGGGGCGGAGTTCACGCACGAGATGACGCCCGGCCCTGCGGTTACCTGGGTCCGGGCCGAGGTCTACGAGCCCGACTTCGGCGCGGAGCGAGCCGCTGTGTGCGACGGCTTCTTCGGCGGCGAGACGACCTACTGCCGCAACGACCTCGCGGTCCTCGCGATGACCTCGGCGATCTTTTTGGCCGACGCGTTCGACCCGGCGACGACGCTCGAGTACGACGGCCCCACCAGCGCGCGTCCGGGCGCCCAGACGACCTTCTCCGCGACCCTCACCGGCTCCGACGGACCGATCGCCGGCGCGCCGGTGACGTTCACGTTCAGGGGCCGGGCCTACCCGGCGACGACGGATTCGTCCGGGGTGGCGCGGGCGGCGGCGAAGGTGACCGGACCCCCGGGGTTGTACGAGCTGACGGCGACGTTCGCGGGCACGGACCGCTACTCGCCGAGCAGCTGGAGCGGCACCTTCACGGTGGTTCCGTAGCGGTGGCGGTTCGTAGCCGCCGAAACGGGGCATGATCGTCCCCGTGAAGAGGACTGGGCGGACGCGGGCTCTCGGAGCCGTCACCGGGTTGGTGGCGCTCGCCGTCGCGCTCGTCCCCGCCTCGGCCACCGCCGAGATCGACCAGTCCGAGAACCTCAAGCGGACCCGCTCCTACACCTACAAGGGGGCCGTGTACCCGCCGGTCGCGTCCGACGACTACTTCAAGGGCGGGACCGACATCGCATTCGACGGCAACCGCATCTACGCGATGCAGCAGGGCGCCGACGGCGGGGTCCACATCTTCCAGAGGACCCGCACGAAGCGCGGTCACGTCAAGCTCGGGTTCGTCCCCTGCCCCGGCGAGCAGAACGACGTCGAGGTCATCGAGCCGGGGCTCATCGCTATCGGCTACCACTCCTCGTCGTGCGACGTGGCGGGCGGCGGGATCCGGCTGATCGACGTGTCGAACCCGCGCAAGCCCGACTACCTCGGCAGCGTCACCTACGAGGTCGGGTCGCACACGTTGACCAAGTATCCGGGGAAGCCCCTGATCTACTCGTCCCCCAACGGGCTCGGCGACGTCCAGGGAACCGAGACGATCATCGACGTGTCGAACCCCGACAAGCCCGAGATCGCCGCGAGCTACGTCAACCGCGCTAACTCGTGCCACGACCTCACGTTCTACTTCGACGCCGACAGCAAGCTTGCGTTCTGCCCGGGGTCCTCGCGCACCGAGATCTGGGACGTGTCCGACCCGCTGGCGCCGAACCCGATCGGCGAGATCGTCAACCCGGCGATCTCGTATCACCACTCCGCAGTCGCGACCTATGACGGCAAGTACCTCGTGGTCGGCGACGAGAACACCTTCGCCGACGAGTGCGAGGGCGGCCAGACCGGCGCGCTGTGGGTCTACGACATCACCGACCCGACGACGCCCCAGCCCGTGAGCTACTTCGGCATCGGCCGGGGTCAGGCCCCCGGGAGCGCGGGCTCCGACAGGGAGAGCTACTGCACCGCTCACCTCTACAACTTCATCCCCGGCACCTACGTGATGGTGGCGTCTTGGTACGCGGCGGGGATGAACGTGATCGACTTCACCGACCCCGCCAACCCGACCGAGATCGGTCACTTCTTCGGCTCGGGCGACGACTACGTGAACTACTGGTCGGCGTATTGGTACAAGGGCCGCATCTACGCGAACGACCGCACCCGCGGCCTCGACGTGTTCCGGCCGCGCAAGGCTCTGCTGAAGGCCATCCGGCCGGAGTAGCGCTCCCCCGCCGCTCGCTCTGTAGAGTGCAGCGGCCATGAGCAGAGCAAGAGGCGGCATCCGCGCGGAGGGTCTCCGCAAGTCGTTCGGCAAGGTCGACGCCCTCACGGGTCTCGACCTCGAGGTCGACGAGGGCCGCGTCCTCGGGCTCCTCGGCCCCAACGGCGCCGGCAAGACCACCGCCGTCCGCATCCTCACCACGCTGATCGCGCCGGACGCGGGACGCGCCGAGGTCGCCGGGCTCGACGTCGTCGCGCAAGCCGACGAGCTCCGTTCGCAGATCGGGCTCGCCGGCCAGTACGCCGCGGTCGACGAGTACCTCACCGGCTACGAGAACCTCGAGATGGTCGGGCGGCTCTACCACCTGCCGAAGGCGATCGCGCGCCGGCGCGCCGGCGAGCTCCTCGAGCGGTTCGACCTCGTCGACGCTGCGACGCGGCCGGTCAAGACGTACTCGGGCGGCATGCGCCGGCGCCTCGACCTCGCGGCGAGCCTCGTCATGGCGCCGCCGGTGATGTTCCTCGACGAGCCGACGACCGGTCTCGACCCGCGCAGCAGGCTCGGGATGTGGGACGTGATCGAGGAGCTCGTCGCCGGCGGCACGACCGTGCTCCTCACGACGCAGTACCTCGAGGAGGCGGACCGCCTCGCCGACGAGATCGCGGTGATCGACCAGGGCCGCACGATCGCGGAGGGGACGTCGGACGAGCTCAAGGCTCAGGTCGGCGGCGAGCGCCTCGAGGTCACGGTCCGCAACGCGGCCGACGTGGACGCCGCCGTCTCCGTGCTGCGGCCGTTCGGTTCCGAGGTCAGGCCCGAGCCCGAGATGCGGCGCGTCGCTTTGCCGATCACCGGAGGCGCGGGGCTGCTCCCGAAGGTCATCCGCGAGCTCGACGCCGCGGGGATCGAGCTCGAGGACCTCGGGCTCCGGCGACCCACCCTCGACGACGTCTTCCTCACGCTGACGGGCCACACCGCCGAGGAGGCCGAGAAGAAGGAAGGGGCGAAGGAGCCGGCATGAGCAGCGCGCCCCTCACCGCGGAGGAGCTGAAGCCGCGCGACGCGAGCAAGCTCTACTGGGCGTTCGCCGACGCGGCCGTCCTCGCGCGGCGCCATCTCGTGCAGATCCCGCGCATCCCGGAGCTGCTCGTGTTCGCGACGATCCAGCCGGTCATGCTCGTGCTGTTGTTCCGCTACGTCTTCGGCGGCGCGATCGACGTCGGCGACCAGACCTACGTGAACTACCTGATGGCCGGGATCTTCGTGCAGACGGTCGCATTCGGCGGCGTCGCTACTGGGATCGGACTGGCGGCAGACCTGCAGATGGGGTTGATCGACCGCTTCCGGTCGCTGCCCATGTCGCGCTCGGCCGTGCTCACGGGACGCACGGTCGCCGACCTCGTCCGCAACATGTTCGTCGTCCTCATCATGCTGCTCGTCGGGATCCTCGTCGGATTCCGTCCCGACGCGAGCCCGGTCGACTGGGCCGCCGCGATCGGACTGCTGCTCCTGTTGAGCTTCGCCTTCTCGTGGATCGGCGCGGCGGTGGGGCTGCTCGTCCGGTCCGTCGAGGCCGCGCAGTCGGGCGGGTTCATCTGGCTGTTCCCGCTGACGTTCGCGAGCAGCGCGTTCGTGCCGCCGGACACGATGCCCGGATGGCTGCAGACGTTCGCCGACAACCAGCCGTTCTCGCTGATCGTCAACTCGGTGAGGGCCCTGTTCCTCGACACGCCGATCGGCTCCGACGGCTGGGCCGCCCTCGCGTGGCTGATCGGGCTGCTGGTGGTGTTCGCTCCCCTGTCGGTGCGGCTGTACGAGAAGCGGACGTCGCACTAGAACAGCGCGGTCGCCCCCGCTATCGCGGCCAGGTTCGCCAGGCTCGTCTTCGCGTCGCCCCAGCCCCCGTACTTCACGACGATCACGTCGCTCTCGTTCGTCCACCACGCGCTCGACCATTCGCCGCGGCCGTCCTCTTCGAGCACGATCATCCCGGCACGGCCCTGCGCGGTCAGCGGCGTGGCCCCGAACTCACACACGCGCCGCACGACGTTGCCGGCCACCGCGTCGGCCGCGGCCCTCCGAGTGAGGAAGCGGTACGCGTAGACGTCGAACCCGCCTTCGCCCTCGGGACGGAACGAAGCGACGTGTCCTTCGACCGCGCCCGACACGTACTCCCTCTCCGTCGACGGGTCGATGGCGTGAGCGGAGGCCTGGCCGTAGCCGGGTAGCGGGGACTTCCTGGGGAGGTACTCAGAGAGGCGTGCCGGCTCGGGGTTCGAGGGGCCGCGCAGGACCTGGTCGAGCACTTCGTCCATCCCGCGCGACGCGCACATGCTCTGGGCGTCCCCTCTTTCGAGGGCCAGCGCCGCGGCGGCGACCTCGGGCGTCGGACGCGCCGACGGGGCGGTCGTCTTCATCCGCCACCCGAAGGCCCCCCCGGCGGAGAGCAACACCACGGCCACCGCTACCGACAGCGGGTTGACCACGCCCAGAGGGACGCGTTGGTACGGCGCGGACGGCTCCGCGGGCTGTGTCTCCACCCCATCCCTTCGGAAGGAAAGCGGTCCGAGCTTTAGCAACCCGAGGAACCGGGCGAAATGGCGGCAGCGGCCGTGGCCCGTGACGCGCAGAGCGCCTCCGGATGACCCGGAGGCGCTCCCCGCTCTCGTCCGAAGCTTCCTACTTCAACGCCGGCCTCGTGAACCACAAGCTGTCGGCGGTGTTCCACGAGGTGCTGAGGAAGTACTGGCCGCCGGTCGGGTCCCAGTAGTCCTCCTTCGCCCGCTGTCCCACCGGCTCGCCGTAGGTCCCGTTCGTGTCGCCCCCGGGTGAGTCGAAGGCGCAGTCGACGACCCAGTGGTAGTGGTACGGGCAGGGGTCGTTCCCGTCCCCGTACGATCCGCACATCACGTCGTGGTCGCCGGTGCAGTGGTGCTGGCCGTCGGAGTTCGGGGCGTTGCGCAGCACCGAGCCCTGCGTGTGCATGATCTCGTGCAGGATCGTCGGGCCGATCCACTGGCGGATGTCGGCGACGACGCCACCGCGAGCGGCGTACGGGTCCTTGTTCGACGGGGCGTCGGCCCCGGGCCAGCCCAGGCCGCCGTAGGTGTTGTTGGTGGTCATGTCGACCATGGCGACGAAGCTCGTCGGGGTGTTCGTGCAACCCATGCGGCAGACGGTGAATCCGGCGCTGCGGATCGCGTTCTCGACCTCGTCGATCGACAGGTCCTGATGGGCCGAGCCGTCGGAGCTCCCGTTGGCCGCGGCGGACCTGATCACGATCTGGTTCGAGGCGTTGCACTCCCAGCGGACCCGCTGCGTGTGACGCCAGCTGCTCTCGTTCAGGTAGTACTCGGCGTAGCCCAGCTTGCCTCTGATGAACGCGCGCACCGTGTCGTTGAGGTGCGAGGTGATCGCCGTGCCGTCGTTCGCCTTCATGGGATAGACGTAGAAGACGGTGAAGCGATGACCGCTCGCGAAGCACTTCGGCGCGAGAGAGGCCCCCATGTGCTCGCCGTCGCTGAGCGCGCCGCCGTTGTAGCCGGCCCACCAGTCCTTCGCCACGTGGGCCATGGGGTGCTGGTTGTCCGGCGGGTCGGTGTGGTGCTCGAGGCCGTGGACGGTGTCGTGGCGCTCGTGGCCACGCAGCTCCCCGATGGAGTCGGCGAGCGGCTCGTAGTTGCCGGGAAGGTCCTGGGGCCGTCCGGACTGCTCGGGGGCCCCGGGCGCCAGGGCCGTGGCGGGATGACCCAAGGCCGCGACGATCAAGGCGAGGCCCAGCAGGGTTCCGAGACGCGTGGTTCTCACGGGGGATCCTTTCGTAGGGGTTTAAAGACGCGTTTGCCTGTGTCAAGTCGACTGGGGCAAACGTAACGAGAGGATCGAACGGGAGCTATAGCCCGAAGGGCCCATTTAGCAATGGAAGGTGCGACCTAGTCACGCCGCCGGGGCGTCGGTCCCCCCGGGCGCGCAGCGCGGTCTTCGTCGATCCGCCATATCGTCGGGCCGGGGATCGTCCACTGACCGGAGGCCGAGATGGGGTCCATGCGCCGCACGTCCGTCGCGTTTCTCGTTGCCGGGCTGGTGATCGGGGCCGCGGCCCCCGTAGCCGCCCGGCCTTCGCGGGAAGGCCCCCGCCGCGCCGCGAAGCTCCCGCCTCCGATCGACCCGCAGTCGTGGGAGGTCCCCGAGGACATGACGTGGGGCGACTACCGCCGCATCCCGGGCACCGACTGGAAGAACCCCGAGTACGAGGCGCCGAAGACCCTGCGGGCCGCGCTGATCCTCGGCGACTTCCAGGACCAGAAGTTCCGTGTCGCGGAGACGACCGTCGACCCGACCGGGCAGCGCGGCCTCGGCGTCGAGGATCCCGCCGCGTACTGGACCGACCTGTTGTTCAAGTCGACCGACCCCAAAAACGCCCAGCGCGGGCACACCGTCGGCGAGTACTGGCTCGAGAACTCCTACGGCCTCATCGACGTCGACGCCGAGGGCTTCGGGCCCTACACGATGGAAGGCAACATGTACGAGTACGGCATCTCGGACTTCGCCGACGAGGCGGACTGTCCCGATCCGGACGGCTGCGACGGCAACTTCGACGCCGAGCTCATTGCCGCCTCGCTCGCGGACGTGACGGCGTCCCAGCAGGAGCACGGCCAGTTCGACTTCCGCTTCCTCCTGCACGCGGGCTACGACGAGTCGACGGTGTGGCTCAACTACGGCCAGATGCTCTTCGCCGACGAGGAGGACGTCACCGAGAAGTACGGCCCGCCGGGCTTCCCCGACCACCGGAACTGGGCCGCCACGCGCTACGTCGACTGGACGTCGTTCTGGGCGGCGCAGCAGATCTGGTCGAACGCGCTTCCGGGTGTCCGCGCGACGGAAGGAGAGAGCGACGGCGGGTCGGTCTACGCGCACGAGCTGTCGCACGTGCTCGGTGTGCTCGACAACTACAACAACCCGTACGCGGAGAATCCCATCCGGTCGTACTCGGGGCCGTGGGACATGATGAGCCGCGGCACCTTCAACGGGCCGGGGGGGCCGTGGGAGCGGTGGATGATCCCGCCGACCGGAGGCGCCACCATGGGCGCCCACCACATGATCCGCAACAAGATCCGCCT
>DASQEJ010000294.1:0-7559 GCA_035633715.1 Actinomycetota bacterium
GGCCACCGCCGTCACCGATGGGCACGTCGACTCGAGGATGTGCTTCATGACGGTGTGGTTCGAGAGCGGCCGGAAAGAGACCACGAAGTTCACGACGAACCAGGGCGAGGGAACGTGGAAGTACGAAACCGGCTACCCGGCCTCCGACCCCGTGACGGACGCAAAGATCAGGTGCCGCGCCATCCGCTGAAGGCTTGCGTTCGCTTATACCTTGTGGTTCTATGCATCGAGCTTCGAGTCATAGGCCGAGAGGAGGGCGCGTGCACATCGACAAGGACCTGGTCGCGGCGTCGGCTACGCCGCTCGTGCTCGCCATCCTCGGCGAGGGGGAGAGCTACGGCTACGCGATCCTGAAGCGGGTGCGCGAGCTCTCCGGTGGCGAGCTCGAATGGACCGACGGGATGCTCTATCCCCTGCTCCATCGCCTCAGCCGGCTCGGGTACGTCACGACGGAGTGGCGGACGCCGCCCGAAGGCCGCCGCCGCAGGTACTACGCGATCACCGACGGCGGCCGTGCGGCCCTCGCCGAGCAGCAACGCCAGTGGGCCACGGTGACGCGGGCCCTCGGAGACGTGTGGCGAGGGTCCGTCGCGCTCGCGCGGGCGTACGGAGGAGCCTGAGCCATGGACGGTGTCGAGACCCAGATCGAGGAATGGCGGACGTACGTCGCGAAGGCCCCGGCCGTCGCCGGCCGCGACGTCGACGAGCTCGAGGTCCACCTCCGCGACCAGATCGCCGATCTCGCCGACGCAGGCCTGACGGAGGACGAGGCGTTCCTCGTCGCGGTCAAGCGTCTGGGCGACGTCGACGGCCTGTCCCGCGAGTTCGCACGCGAGCACCGCGGCCGGTTGTGGAAGCAGCTCGTCCTGGACGACGACGACGGAGCGGAGCGCGCGTCCAGCAGCTGGATCGAGGCGTTCGCGTTCGCGGTGGGGGCCGCGCTCGTCATCCAGGTCCCGCGCCTGACGACCGAGTTCGGCGACGACGAAGCGCGCTGGGTGCTCCGGAACCTGAGCCTGTTCGTGCTGCCGTTCCTCGCCGGCTACTTCGCTCGCCGCAGGGGGCTGGACGCACGGGGGTGGGCGCTGACGGCCGCTCCGTTCGTGCTGGTCGCTCTCGTGGTCAACGTCTACCCGTACGGCCACGCGTCCACGACCGAGCTTCTGGTCGTGGCGCACCTCCCCGTCGCGCTGTGGTTCGCGGTCGGCTATCCGTACATGGGAGGCACGCTGGGATCGCACGGCAGACGCATGGACTTCGTGCGCTTCACGGGCGAATGGGCCATCTACTACGTGCTCATCGCGCTGGGTGGCGGAGTGCTGCTCGCGCTGACCGCGCTCATCCTCGAGCCGGTCGGCACCGACGTCGGCGAGCGCGTAATCGTGTGGATGCTGCCGTCCGGGGCCGCCGGCGCGGTGGTCGTCGCGGCGTGGCTCGTCGAGTCGAAGCAACACGTCGTCGAGAACATGGCGCCGGTCCTCACGACGATCTTCACGCCGCTGTTCGCGGTGATGCTCGCCGTCGCCGCGGTGACCTACGCGATCTCGGGGGCCGCGAGCGACTTCAACCGCGAGCTCCTCGGGGTGTTCGACGCGCTCATGGTGGTCGTGCTCGGGCTCGTGCTGTACTCCGTGTCGGCGCGGGACCCGTCTCGGCCCGCGGGGCTGATGGACCGCGTACAGCTGCTCGCGGTCGGGAGCGCGCTCGTGCTCGACGTGATGGTGCTGGGCTCGATGCTGGCGCGGATCGGCGATCTGGGGTTCACGCCGAACCGCGTCGCGGCCCTCGGCCTGAACCTGGTCCTGCTCGTGAACCTGGCGGGAGCGGCCCGGCTGACCCTTCGGTTCCTGCGGGGACGCAGCACGTTCCACCACGTCGAGAGATGGCAGACCGCGTACGTGCCGGTCCTGGCGTTGTGGGCGACCACGGTCGTGATCGCGCTCCCCCCGTTGTTCGGCTTCGAGTAATCGACCGGCGCTACAACCTCGGCAGGTTCCACCCCTGGTACGCCGCGAGAAGGCGCAGGGACACCGTGACGACCACCGCCACGATCCCGGCTACGACCCGGTCGATCTCGATCACGTCCGCGACGACGACGAGGGCCGACCCCGCCGCTGCCGCCAGCGCGTAGACTTCGCGGCGAAGCACCACCGGCACGCGCGTCACGAGGACGTCACGGACGACGCCGCCGCCCACCGCCGTGACGACGCCGACGAACAGCGCCGTGACGACCGGCAGCGATGCGTCGAGAGCGCGCCAGGTCCCCGTGGTGGCGAAGAGCCCGAGCCCGAACGCGTCGAGGATGGTGATCGGCTGTTTCAGCCGGGTCTCGAGGAGCCGGCCTCTGAAGGCGACGGCCGCCGTCGCGCCTGCGGCCACGGCGGCGTAGCGCCATTCCGTCAGCGCGACCGGCGGCGTGAACCCGACCAGGACGTCACGCATCACCCCGCCGGCGGTCCCTGCAGCGAGCGACAGCACGAAGGCGCCGAAGAGGTCGAGACGGGCTCTCCGCGCGACGAGCGCCCCGCTGGATGCGAAGGCAAAGGTTCCGATGAGATCAAAGACCGCCAGCACGATCCGCTCCTAGTCTCGGGACGGGCGTCGGGCCTGCGATCCGTTGCGAACCGCAGGCCCGAAGCTCCGGCTACTGGGCGGTGTAGCCCCCGTCGACGGTGTGATAGCCGCCGGTGACGAAGGACGCCTCGTCGGAGGCGAGGAACGCCACCAGGCTCGCGACCTCCTCCGGCTGCCCCAAGCGTCCGATGGGGTGCAACGCCGTGACGCCCTTGACGATCTCGGCCGACTCCGGCTTCTTCAGCAACGGCGTCTCGATGAAACCGGGGGCCACGGTGTTCACCCGGATCCCGTCCTTCGAGTACTCGATCGCCGCCGTCTTCGTGAGGCCCATGACGCCGTGCTTGGCCGCCACGTACGCCCCCGACTGCGGGAACCCGACGGAGCTCAGCACCGAGCCGATGTTGACGATCGACCCGCCGCCGTTTTTCAGCATCGCCGGGATCTCGTACCGCATCGAGTAGAAGACGCCGTCGAGGTTGACCGACATGACCTGTCTCCAGCTCTCGAGCGGGTAGTCCGCGACCGGCGCCGACGCACCGCCGATTCCGGCGTTGTTGACTGCGACGTCGAGGCGGCCGTGCTCGGCGACCACCCGTGCGATCAGCTCACGGACGGAGTCCGGGTCGCCGACGTCCGCCACCTCGGCGTGCGCCGCGGGGCCGATGTCGTTGGCGACGGTCTTCGCCGGCACGTCGTTGATGTCGACGACGATCACCGTTGCCCCCTCGTCCGCGAACCGGTGTGCGATCGCCTCGCCGATGCCGGAGCCTCCGCCGGTCACCAGCGCGACCTTGCCCTGCAGTCGCTTCGCGTTCGTTGTCATCTCGGTCTCCCTTATTCGTCTCACTGTTCGGATGGGTGTCTGGCGCTAGTTGGTGGGGCCGACAAGCTTCCAGCCGGTCTGCCACGACCAGCCGTTGCCGGCGTTCAACGCGATGTTCAGAAACGCCATCGCCTCGAGGTAGCGAGCCGCCGAGAGCGGGCCGACGTCGATCGTCCGGTAGCCGATCTCCTCCAGCAGGTAGGACACCTGCTTCTTGGCGTCGGCGTCGTCGCCGGCCACGAAGCCGTCGAGCTGGACTCCGTCGATCTCGGCCTTGTCCTGGTTCGCGGCCAGCACGGTGTTGAAGGCCTTGACGACCCTCGCCCGCGGCAGGCGCCCCTGCACCAGCTCGGCGCCCGAAGTGCCCTCGGTGGCGAGCCCGGAGAAGTCGTCCTTCAACGGGTTCGTCACGTCGATCACGATCTTGTCGCCCACGTCGTCCGCGATGTCCGTTGCGATGCCCTCGACGGCGCCGAACGGCACCGCGAGCACGACTGCGTCGGCGGACCTGACGGCGTCACGGTTCGATCCCGTCGTCTCCACGCCGAGCGTGTCGCCGAGCGTCTTCAGGCTGTCGGTCGCGACGTCCGCCACGACGACCTCGTGGCCGGTCCTCTTCGCCGCGCGGGCGACTGCGGATCCAACGTTGCCCGAGCCGATGATCGCTACCTTCATGGCGCCCTCCTCTTTCTCGTCGTCCGATCCCCTACGTAGGTGTGCAACGTGGCTCGGTCGGATATATTTCCAATTAGAAATACTTTCGAAGCCGGGAGGGTGGGAGCGTGGCGAAGCGAGGCGAGCCGCGGAGGTTCAGGGAGCTGATGCGGGGGGCGCGGCGGGACCGCGCCGCGAGCAAGGCGGTCGTCTCGATCCTGAGGGCCGACGGGAAGGCGTCTCAGACGCTGGAGCGCGCGCTGGGGGCCGCGGGGTTGTCGTTGCCGCAGTTCAACGTGCTGATGGTCCTCGCGGCGTCGCCGGCCGGGGCCGTCCCGCTGTTCGAGCTCAACGCGCAACTCGTCAGCACGCCGCCGAACACGTCGTGGATCTCCAACCGGATGGAGGAACGCGGCCTGGTGACGAAGCGACGCGACGACACCGACCGGCGGGTCGTGCTGATCGAGCTGACGGAAAAAGGTTGGGCTGCGCTGGGCCGCGCCGCGCCGCTGGTCTTCGAGGCCGAAAAGGACCTCGTCGGGGGCTACTCCCGCGCAGAGCTAGAGCAGCTCGCCGACCTGTTGGGCCGGTTCCTCGACTGAGGAGGCACGGCGATCGAGACGCCGCTCGAGCCGGCGGCTCAGTCGCGCTGACGTTCGTCGCGGCGGCGGATCAGCTCTTCGACCGCGCTCGGAAGCGTCGTCTCGAAGTCGATCAGCTTCGCCCACGTCGGGGTCACGACGATCCGGGCCATGCCGTCGTAGAGCGAACGCACGCCGGCCTCCCACTCGACCCGTTGCTCGGGCGTCATCTCGTAGGTGCCGTTCATCTCGAGGAACTCGTCCGGGATGCCGTCGACGACGTCCACCTCGGCGCGGCCCCGGATGAGCAGGATCTTCGGCGGATGGACCTCGGTGTCGATCGTCAAGGCGACCGCCGGGTTGTGGCGCAGCGCATGGAGCTTCGGCGCGTTCGTGGCCGTGCACATGACGATCTCCGAGCCGTTCCAGCTGAACCCGATCGGGATGGACCGGGGCGTCCCGTCCTTGGCGACGTAGGCCAGGCGCGTCAGGTCGCGCGCCAGTAGCTCCTGGCTGAGCGGACGGTTCAGTACCTCGGCGATCTCGTCGGGCTGCACGGCTGGTCTCCCGTCGTTCGTAGGGGCGATGCGTCGATGCCTACTTCGCGAAGAGGGGGCGGGCGCCGCGCGTCACTCGCTGCGCTTCGCCGTCCGTGACGATCACGGTGTCCTCTATCCGGATGCCGAACCTGCCCGGGAGGTAGATGCCCGGCTCCACCGTGATGACGGCGCCGGGCACGAGCTCGGTCCCGTCACCGTCGACGACCGAAGGGGGCTCGTGGACGTCGAGCCCGATCCCGTGTCCCGTGCGCGGACCGGTCGACTCGCCGAAGCCTGCGGCCTCGATGACCGCGGCCGCTGCGCGGTCTACGTCTGCCGCGCTCGCCCCCGAACGGGCCGCCCGGACGCCTTGCTCCTGAGCCGTCGCCACGATCTCGTAGGCGCGCACATATTCGTCCGGCGGCTCCCCCAGGAACACCTGCTGCGTGACGTCGGCGAAGTAGCCCTCCACCCGCGCCGCGATGTCGACGAGCACGGGTTCCTCCCGGCGCAGAGGCGTCTCGTCCGCGTTGTGGTGCCCCACCGCGGAGTTCGCGCCGGCCTGCACGAGCACGAAATCGGCGGACTCCGCGCCCCCGTCCCAGAGGGCATCCTCGATCGTCCGCTTCAGCTCGAGCTCCGTCATCCCCGGCTGCGCGTGCTCGAGCGCGACGTCGATCCCGTGGGACACGAGCTCGCCCGCTCGTCGGATGCACTCCTGCTCGGTTGCCGACTTCGTCAGCCGCAAAGGGCCCAGCAGCTCACTCGCCCGGCCGGGCCGGCCGGCCAGATGCGGCCGCAACTGCGTGAAGAAGTCGAAGCGAAGCTCGTCGTCGACGGCAGCCGAGGCGTCGTTCGCCGACAGGCCCAGCGACCGGAACGCCTCGCCGATCGCGCCGGCCGGACCGTTCTTGTCCGACCACTCGAAGACCGCCTCGAGACCGGTGGTGTCCCGGAACTCGCCGGCGTCGAAGTCCGGCATCACCATCGCGGCCGCGTCGCGCGTGACGAGCAAGACGGTGATCCTCTCCACGGCCATCGCGCGATACCCGGTGAGGTAGCGCATGTTCGCCGTGGGACCGACGACGACGAGGTCGTATCCATGCGTCTCCATCGCCCGCTGAAGGGCTGTCAACCGTTCCACGAGCATTGTCTATCGCACCCGTCGTAGACACTGCTACTGAGGACGGACGACTCTCGGGAGACGGAGCCACACATGGATTGGAAGCTGGAGGTCGTGACGATCCCGGTCTCGGACATGGATCGCGCGAGGGACTTCTACGCGCAGCAGGTCGGGTTCACCGTGGACATCGACCACCAGGTGACCGAGGATCTCCGCTTCCTCCAACTGACGCCGCCCGGCTCGGCGTGCTCGATCCACCTGGGCCCGGGAACGGACGGGTTGAAGCCGGGGTCTCTGGAGGGCCTGTTCCTCGTCGTCTCCGACGTGAGGGCCGCGAGGGAACACCTCGTCGAGCGAGGAGTCGACGTGACCGACGTCTGCGTGTTCGACGCGGGTGAGTACCGCCCCGCCCGTGCCGGCGAGTCGCTCGACCTCGTCGGCGTCGTCTTCTTCACCGATCCGGACGGGAACCGGTGGATGGTCCAGCAGATCCCTCCGCGCGCGTAGCGCCTCGAAGCAGTGCCCTCAGGTCCTCGATCGTGTCCGCTTCGCCGGGACTCTTGTCCGGACGGTAGCGCTTGACGCGAGCGAACCGGAGGGCGACCCCGCCCGGATAGCGCGTCGACGTCTGGACACCGTCGAGCGCGATCTCGACCACGAGCTCGGGCCGTACGAGCACGGTGATCCCCTTCCGGCCGGTCTCTCGTTCGAGGAGCTCCTTCGTCTGCCACTCGAGCAGCTCGTCCGTGAGGCCCTTGAAGCACTTCCCCACCATCAAGAGGCCCCCGCCGGCTGGGTCTCGGGCGCCGAGGTGCAGGTTCGAGAGCCGGCCCTGCCGTCGTCCATGACCCCATTCCGCGCCCAGCACGACGAGGTCGTAGGTGCGGACCGGCTTCACCTTCCGCCATGCCTTGCCGCGACGGCCTGCGGCATACGACGACGTCGCGTCCTTCACGACTACGCCTTCGTGCCCCGCCGCCAAGGACTCCTCCAGCACGCGCCGCGCTTCGCCGGGGTCGGAGGTGAAGACCGCCGGGACCGCGAGGTGCGGCGCCAGCGATCGCAGCTTCGCGGCGCGCTCCTCTAGCGGCCGGTCCAGCAGATCGTCGCCTTCGAGGTGCAGCACGTCGAACAGAAACGTCGTGATCCCGTCGGGCGGAGCATCTCCGTCGATCTGCGAGACGGTCTCCTGGAACGTCGCAGGTCCGTCGTCTCGCAACCAGAGGGCCTCGCCGTCGAGCACGAACCGTTTGGCGGGAAGG
>DASQEJ010000295.1:0-3665 GCA_035633715.1 Actinomycetota bacterium
TTCGAGCGCGTCGGTGGGTCCGTCGAGGTGCGAGCCATGACGCCCGCCGGGACGCGCCTCGTGGCGCGGCTTCCGTTCGAGGAGGGCCTGGCATGAGCACGACCGTCCTCATCGTCGACGACCACGAGGTGGCGCGCGAGGGGCTACGGGCTCTCCTCGGAAAGGCCGTCGTCCGTATCGTCGGAGAGGCTTCGTCCGGAGGGGAGGCAGTCGAGCGCGTGGCCGAGAGCCACCCCGACGTCGTGCTCCTGGACTTCAACCTCCCCGACATGGACGGGGCGGAGGCGTGCTCGAAGATCCTCGAGAGAAGCCCGGGCACTACCGTGATCGTGCTGTCCGCCTTCGGGGACGACGGCTTGGTGCGCGCCGCGGTCGACGCCGGTGCGCGCGGCTATCTCCTGAAGGACGCGGCGGGGCTCGATCTGCCCGATCTGATCGGGCGGGCCATTGCAGGCGAACGCGTCATCGACCCGCGCGCGGCCGCGGCCCTCATGCGGACGCTCGGCCCCGATGCGGCGCGCCCGCAGACCAACCTCACCGCGCAGGAAAAGAGGATCCTCGAGCTGGTCGGCAAGGGCCTCAGCAACCCGGACATCGGTGCGCAGCTTCACTTGAGCAAGCACACGGTGAAGGAATACCTCGGGAACGCCATGCAGAAGCTCGGCGTCACCAGCCGCGTCGAAGCGGTGCTCAAGGCCGACCGGCTCGGATTGGTGAGGCTGCGCGGTGACTAGTCACCGCGCGCGGTTGCTTCGTTGATCCGGCCGACGAATTCGGCGATCTGGCGTCTATGACTTCTTGTTACACCTATCCTGGTTCGGTGGGGGCAAGGGAGCGCAACAACGTACGGGTGACCGGTCCGGAGCGCGGTCAACCGATGATGTTCGCTCACGGGTTCGGTTGCGACCAGAACATGTGGCGATTCGTGACGCCCGCCTTCGAGCGCGACCACCGCGTCGTCCTGTTCGATCACGTCGGCTCCGGCTGTTCCGACCTGTCCGCGTACTCACGCGACAAGTACGCGTCGCTGCACGGCTACGCCGGCGACATACTCGAGCTCTGTCGCGAGCTGGACCTCGAAGACGTCGTCTTCGTCGGACACTCGGTTGCGTCGATGATGGGCGTCCTCGCCGCAGCCGCCGAGCCGGAGCGTTTCGCCAGCCTGATCCTGATCGGTCCCTCGCCGCGCTACATCGACGACGGGCCGTACGAGACGGGGTTCAGCCGCGCCGACATCGACGGGCTGCTGGACGCGCTGGACAGCAACTACCTCGGATGGTCACGGAAGATGGCGCCGCTGATCATGGGCAACCCCGAACGTCCGGAGCTCGGCGAGGAGCTGACCAACAGCTTCTGTCGCACCGATCCCGAGATCACCAGGCACTTCGCGCGCGTGACGTTCCTCTCGGACAACAGGAGCGATCTGGAGAAGGTGGACGTCCCCACGCTCATCCTTCAGTGCTCGGAGGATGCGATCGCGCCACGCGCCGTCGGCGAATACGTCCACCGCCACATCCCGCGCAGCGAGCTCGTGCTCATGAGGGCGACGGGTCACTGCCCCAATCTGAGCGCCCCCGAGGAGACGGTCGCCGCCATCACCTCTTTCCTCTCGACCGACGACGACCGGGCCGGCGCACGCCGTGGCTGAGACGCGACCGCCCTTCCAAGAAGACGACGCCGAAGACCTCTACGAGAACGCTCCGTGCGGTCACCTCTCCACGCTTCTGGACGGGACCATCGTCCGCGTCAACCGGACGTTTCTGACGTGGACCGGTCTGCGCGCCGAGGACGTCGTCGGCCGCAAGCGATTCCAAGAGCTGCTGACGCCGGGCGGGAGGATCTTCTACGAGACGCACTACGCCCCGTTGTTGCGGATGCAGGGAGAGGTGCGAGAGATCGCCGTCGACTTGGTCGGCGCAGGCGACCGAACGGTGCCGGCCCTCGTCAACTCCACCGTGAAGCGTGATCCCGACGGCAACATCGTCCTCATCCGAACGGCGGTCTTCCAGGCCACCGACCGCCGGGAGTACGAGCGGGAGCTCCTCTGGGCCCGCCAGCGGGCCGAGGAGTCCGAGGCCCGTGCGAGGTCGCTCGCGCAGACCCTCCAGTCGACGTTCATCCCGCCGGCGCCGCCGGCGATACCGGGCCTCGACGTGGGTGCGGTCTACCGGCCTGCCGGGGACGGCGACGAGGTCGGCGGCGACTTCTACGACGTGTTCCAGACCGGACGCGGCCGGTGGGCCGTGGTGGTCGGCGACGTCTGCGGGAAGGGAGCCGACGCCGCGACGGTGACCGCGCTGGCTCGCTACACGGTGCGGACCGCGGTGATGCGGACGAGGCGTCCGAGGGCGGTGCTCAACACCCTGAACCAGGCTCTCCTCCGTCACCCGTCGGAGCGCTTCTGCACCGCCGTCTACGGCGCGGTGCACCAGCGTCCGGGGGGCGGCTTCCGGATAACGCTCGCGTCGGGGGGCCATCCGTTGCCGCTGCTGCACTCCTCGCGAGACGCCGGCGTCTCGTCGATCGGGCGCTCCGGCACGGTCCTCGGAGTAGTCGAGGATCCGGAGCTGAAGGAGACGTCGGTCGACGTGGAGCCGCGCGACGTCGTCGCGTTCTACACGGACGGGGTGACGGAGGCGCGCCGGGGAGACGACTTCTTCGGCGAGGAGCGGCTGAGGTCCCTGGTAGCGAGACACAACGACGCCGACGCGCCCAGCATCGCCCGTCAGATAGTGGACGAGGTCGTGGAGTTCCAGGCCCACCAGCCCCGCGACGACGTGGCGGTAGTGACGCTCAAGGTCCCGCCCAGGCAGTAGCCCTCGTGCATGGCTCCGGGGGGAAGTGGGCGGTACTGGGATCGAGCCAGTGACCCCTGCGTTATATGCGACGACTCGTGGAAACGTCCTTTACCGCTGCAAAGAAAGGGCTAAACGCTCCGCGCCGGACGCGAATAGGGCCCCTCGTCGGGGCCCCATTCGAAAACCTCTCGGTGCCTACCGGCGCGTGTTGGCGATCGCCAGGCCGAGGAACATCCCCACGACCATTCCGACCCAGCCGGCAGCCATCGTCGACCACGTGCCGGCCTGAGTAGCGGCCATCGTGGACGCCTGACCCGCCTGAGTAGCGGCCATCGTCGACGCCTGACCAGCCTGTGTGGCTGCCTGCGTCGCCTGAGCACCCGCCTGCGTTGCGGCCTGCACCTCTTGGTCCTTACGGAGATCCTGTACCTGCTGCTGCACGTCTTCGGTTGTCGTGCTCATATGCCCGTTGCCCTCCATCTCTGGTGTCCCTTCCGACCTGTCTATGTGCACGCCTTCAATAGCGCGCGCACCCGTTCCTGTGTCGATGTCCCGGCGTGTTACGCCCCGGTCGCGCGAAGGGCGATGAGAAGGCCCGAGAAAAACAACAGGTCCAGCCGAACAAAGCTCATGGCTGAACCCCATAAGCAGGTTCCCCAAGGAAGGTGCGATCCAAACAACGTCGCGCTGTCGCGTGCTGACCGACCGGCTCTAAGCCGAGTCCGGATGTCCTAGATGCAATGAACGTGGGCGGTACTGGGATCGGCTATGCAGCCCCGTGGGGCTCGGCGGGAAGAGATCCGAACTCTGAACGTAGCGTTAGAAACCAGAATGCGAGGGCGACTACCGAAGCCGCACCTGCTAAGT
>DASQEJ010000296.1:0-5417 GCA_035633715.1 Actinomycetota bacterium
CGCGAGCCCGAAGATCGTCCACGCGGCGTCGGAGCCCGGCGTCGGTCCGCGGCCCGGCCGCAGCGCGAAGACCAGCGCCAGGTACGTCGTGACCGCGAGCACGATCGCGAAGTAGGCGAACTTCTCCTGGTAGGCGACGAGGAGCACGGCGAACGTCGCGGCGAGCCCGAGCGGGATGCTCGGACGCCTCCCCTTCTGGACGAGCGCGTCGAGCAGCTCGAACATGGCCATGAGCACGACGGTCGCCGCGAGGGCGAAGAACCACCTGCGGCCGCCGAGCGCGCAAGCGATGATGAGCCCGAGCAGGACGAGCGCGGTCAGGACCGCTTGACGCAGCGACCGGGCGGGCGATCCCGGCGGGGTCGGAGACGGCTCTTGTGAAGGAGGCACTCAGACCTCCGAGAGCTCAGCTTCCTTGCGCTTCAGGTTCGCGTCGACCTCGGCCACGAAGCGGTCGGTCAGCTTCTGCAGCTGCCCTTCGGCGCCGCGCTCCTCGTCCTCGGAGAGCTTGTGATCCTTCTTCATGCGCTCGAGCTCTTGCTTGGCGTGACGCCGCACACCGCGCACGGCCACGCGGCCCTCCTCGGCGCGCAAGTGAGCGACCTTGATCAGCTCCTTGCGCCGGTCCTCGGTGAGCTGCGGGAACGAGAGCCGGATCACCGTTCCGTCGTTGTTCGGCGTGATGCCGAGGTCCGAGCCCAGGATCGACTTCTCGATCGCGCCGATCTGGCTCGAGTCGTACGGCGCGATCACCATCAGGCGCGGCTCCGGGACCGAGACGTTCGCGATCTGGTTCAGCGGGACCTGCGTCCCGTAGTAGTCGACGGTCACGCGGTTCAGCAGCGTGGGCGACGCGCGTCCCGATCGGATCGACGCGAGGTCCTCCTGGTTGACCGCGACCGCCTTCTTCATCTTCGATTCCGCGTCCCTCAGCACCTCGTCCTTGGTCTCGAACAAGTCAGCGTCCTCCTGTCGCGTCGGAGTGGACCAGGGTTCCGACCTCTTCGCCGGAAAGGATCCTCACGATGTTCCCGGCCAAGAGGTTGAAGACGATGATCGGCAACGAGTTGTCCATGCACAGCGAGATCGCGGTCGAGTCCATCACCTTCAGGCCCCGGTTCAGGACCTCGATGTAGGGCAACGACGAGAACATCTGCGCCTCGGGGTTCACGAGCGGGTCGGAGTCGTAGACGCCGTCCACCCTCGTACCTTTGAGGATCGCCTCGGCCCCGATCTCGAGCGCCCGGAGGGCCGCGGCGGTGTCGGTCGAGAAGTACGGGTTGCCGGTGCCGCCGGCGAAGATCACCACGCGGCCCTTCTCGAGGTGACGGATCGCGCGCCTGCGGATGTAGGGCTCCGCGAGCTCTTGCATCCAGATCGCCGTCTGCACCCTGGTGCTGACGCCCTCCTTCTCGAGGGCGTCCTGGAGCGCGAGCGCGTTGACGACCGTCGACAGCATCCCCATGTAGTCGGCGGTCGTCCGGTCGGTCCCCTGCGCGGACGCCGAGAGGCCGCGGACGATGTTCCCGCCGCCGATGACGAGCGCGAGCTGGGAGCCGAGCTCCTGCGCCTCCGCGACCTGACGCGCCATCGACGCGACGATGCGGGGGTCGATGCCGAACCCGTGCTGCGGGTCGGCGAAGGCCTCGCCGGAGAGCTTTACGAGAACCCTCTTGTACTTCGCCTCCGGCGCTAGGTCCAAGACGCCTTAGCCCTCTGCGCCCTCGCCGACGCGGATGCGGGCGAACTGCCCGACGCCGACGTTCTCGCCCATGGCGGACCGGGCCTCGTCGATCAGCTGGCTGATCGTCTTCGACTTGTCCTGGATCCACTCCTGGTCGAGCAGGACGCGCTCCTTGTAGAACGACTCCATCTTGCCGGCGACGATCTTCTCGATCACCTGCTCGGGCTTGCCGGAGTCCTTCGCCTGCTTGGCGTAGATCGACGACTCCTCGTCGATGATGTCCTGAGGGACCTGGTCACGGCTCGTCCACTGCGGGTCGGCGAACGAGATGTGCATCGAGATGTCCTTGGCGAGACGCTCGAAGGCCTCGGTCTTCGCCACGAAGTCGGTCTCGCAGTTGAGCTCGAGCAGGACGCCCAGCTTCGGCGGGTAGTTCGGGTCGGGCTTGTGCATGTAGCTGTAGACGATGCCCTCGGTAGCGGCGCGCCCGGTGCGCTTCGCGGCGTCGGCCAGGCCCTTCTCGCGGAGCAGTCGCTTCGCCTTGTCGAGGTCCCCGTCGGTCTCGACGAGGGCCTTCTTCGCGTCCATCATCCCGGCGCCGGTCGCGTCGCGCAGCGCCTTCACGTCCTTCGCGGTTATCTCAGCCATTCGTTTCCTCCTTGGGCCTGGGGTGCGAGAGGTCTCCCGGCTCGTCGCCCTTCTCGTCCGCGGCGTTCGAGCCACCGGCGCCGCCGGTGACGGGGGCCGAGAGCGAGCTCTCCTCCACCGGCGTCCCGGCGGTCTGGTCCGTCGTCGTTCCGCCCGCAGGGGTGGCGTCGCCGCCGCCGGTCGAGATCTGCGTGGCCTTCTCGCGCTCGGCCTGCTCCTCGGCCTCGAGCTGGAGCTCCCACTCGGCCTTCGGCTCGGCCGCGGCCCCCGGGAGCACGTCGGCCCCCGCGGTGGCGGAAGCGGCCGCCGCTGCCGCCGTCACGGCCTCGTCCTGGTCGCCGCGCATCGACTTGCCCTCGATCACCGCGTCGGCGATCACCCTCGTGAGAAGGGCGCCGGAGCGGATCGCGTCGTCGTTGCCGGGGATCGCGTAGTCGACGTCGTCGGGGTCGCAGTTCGTGTCGAGGACGGCGACGATCGGGATCCCGAGCTTCTTGGCCTCGCGGACCGCGATCTCTTCCTTCTTCGTGTCGAGGACGTAGACGGCCTCGGGCGCCTTGTCGAGGTTCTTCAGCCCGCCGAGGTTGCGCAGGAGCTTCTCGTACTCGCGCCGGAGCCCCAGCGCCTCTTTCTTGGGGAGCGCGTCGAGGGCGCCGGTCTGGACCATGTCCTCGAGCTCGCGCATGCGCTTGATGCGCTCGTGGATCGTGCGGAAGTTCGTGAGCATCCCGCCGAGCCAGCGGAAGTTGACGTACGGCATCCCGCACCGCTGCGCCTGCTCCTCGACGGCGTCCTGGACCTGGCGCTTGGTGGCCACGAACAGGACCGTCCCGCCCCCGGCGACCAGGTCGCGGGTGAACGTGTAGGCCTTCTCGATCCCCGACATCGTCTGCTGCAGGTCGAGGATGTAGATGCCGTTGCGCTCCGCGAAGATGAACCGCTTCATCTTCGGGTTCCAGCGCCTCGTCTGGTGCCCGAAATGGACCCCAGCCTCCAGTAGCTGCCGCATCGTGACGACGGGCATGGAACGACCTCCTTCGGTTAGCCTCCGCCCGATCGGCCCTCTCGCGAGGGCACCGAAGCTCCCGTGTCTTAAAGGGGACAGGGATATCGGGCGTGTGGATTTTTGGTGCGGGCGGGATTCTAACCCGGGTCGGTCGCCTCGGAGATCTTGCCGCGCAGCGCCAGGACCGCCTTCGTGTGCATCTGGCAGATGCGTGACTCGGTGACGCCGAGCACCTGGCCGATCTCGGCGAGCGTCAGGCCCTCGTAGTAGTAGAGCGTCACGACGACCTTCTCCCGCTCGGGGAGCTTGTTCACGGCCTCGGTCAGGATGTCCTTCATCTCGACCGATTCGAACGCGTCCATCGGCGAGACCGTCTTCGTGTCCTCGAGCGTGTCGACCAGCGAGAGCTTGTCGCCCTGGCCCCCGTCGACCGCCATGAGCTCGTCGAGCGCGACCAGCGACACCGTCGAGAGCTGCGTGTAGATGTGGTGGAGGTCGTCGATCGAGACCCCCATCTCTTCCGCGATCTCCTTGTCCGACGGCGGCCGCTTCAGCTTGTTCTCGAGGGTCGAGTAGGCCTTCTCGACCTCGCGCGCCTTGAAGCGGACGCTTCTCGGGACCCAGTCGATGGCGCGCAGCTCGTCGATGATGGCGCCCCGGATACGGCTGATCGCGTACGTCTCGAACTTGATGTTGCGGCCCTGGTCGTACTTGTCGATCGCGTCGATCAGCCCGAAGATTCCGTACGAGATCAGGTCGCTCTGCTCGATGTTCGCCGGAAGCCCCACGGCGACCCTGCCCGCCACGTACTTGACGAGCGGCGAGTAGTTGAGGATCAGGCTGTCGCGAGCCGCCGGCGACCCGGTCGACTTGTACTCGGCCCACGCCTCCTGGACGCCTTCGGGCGCGCCGGCGAGGGGCCCGGCCGAAGCGGGGCCGGACCGTTCAGGCGCGGGGGTGGCTTCGCTCATAGACCGCCTTCAGCCGTTCCGTGGAGACGTGCGTGTAGATCTGAGACGTGGCGAGACTCGCATGACCCAGTAGCTCCTGCACCACCCGCAGGTCGGCCCCCCCGTCCAGCAGGTGCGTCGCAAACGAATGCCTCAGCGCGTGGGGGCCCACCGGGGCGGCGCCTTCGGCGGACAGATATCGCGCAAGCATAGAACGCACGGTCCGGGGGCCCAACCTTCCGCCGCGTGCGTTGAGGAACAGGGCGTGCCGCGCGTCGCTCGGCGTCCCCGGGCGCAGGAGCTCGCGCCGGCCGTTACGCACGTAGTCGTCGACGGCCCTGCAGGCGGGACCGCTGACCGGGACCTGCCGCTCCTTGCGGCCCTTTCACGTCACGCGCACCCGGGCGTCGGTGAGGTCCACGTCGTCGACGTCCAGGCTGCACAGCTCGGCCACCCGGAGCCCCGACCCGTACAGGAGCTCGAGGATCGCGCGGTCCCTCTGCCCCACCGGCTCGTCGCCCGGAGGCAGCTCGCAGAGCCGCGCGGCGTCCGCCGCCCGCATGCCCTTCGGCAGCGTTCGGTGCGGCGTGGGGACCGGGACGTCCTCGGCGGCGTTGTCGGCCACGAGCTCGTGAGTGACCGCCCACGCGAGCATCGACCTGATCGCGGAGACCTTTCGGGAGATAGACCGCCGTGCGAGCCCCTTCGTGTCGAGGAACGCGACGTAGCGGCGCAGCGCGAGCCGGTCGACGCCGTCTAGGGTCGAAACGTGGCGCCGCGCCAGCCACACGGCGAACTGGCCGAGGTCTCGCCGGTAGGCCGCGACCGTGTGCGGAGAGAGGTCGCGCTCCGCCTCGCAGGCGCGCAAGAACCCATCCGTCACTTCAGCAACACCAGTCACACGACCAGGATGGTTTCCCGACCACGCCTAGTCAACGACCGGTTCTAGACGCCGGAGGCGCCCCCACCCTCGGCCTCGCCGGGAGAACCCTGTGACGTGGAACCGAGCCCGCCTTCGTCCTCGTCCCCGCCGGGACCGTCGACCGGTGCGGTCTTGGGGTCGTTCGGATCGTCGTTCTGCTGCTCTTTGTCCACACGCTCCTCCTGTCTTCGAGCCGTCAGGCGTTCC
>DASQEJ010000297.1:0-4940 GCA_035633715.1 Actinomycetota bacterium
TGCCCTCGGGTATCCCGCGCCGCTTCTGGAGATCGCCCATGATGTCGCCGGTGAACTCCTCGGGGACCATCACGTCGAGGGCCCAGATCGGCTCGAGGAGCGTCACGCCGGCCTTGTCGATCGCGTCCTTCATCGCGTGGCTCCCCGCCATCTGGAACGCCATGTCCGAGCTGTCGACCGTGTGGTACTTGCCGTCGTAGAGCTCGACCTTGATGTCGATCATCGGGAAGCCGGTGCCGGCCCCCCTCTCCATCGCCGCCTTGATGCCCTTCTCGACCGACGGGATGAACTGGTTCGGGATCGACCCGCCGAAGATCTTGTCTTCGAAGACGAAGCCCTCGCCGCGCGGCAGGGGCTCGACGCGGACGTTGCAGATGCCGTACTGGCCGTGGCCGCCGGACTGCTTGACGTGGCGTCCCAGCGCGTCGGCCTTGCCCTTCAGCGTCGAACGGTAGGGGACCTTCAACGCCTCCTCGCCGACCTCGACGCCGAACTTGCGCTTGAGGCGCTCCATCGTGACGTCGAGGTGGGCGTCGCCCATGCCCCACAGGATCGTCTGGTGGGTCTCGTCGTTGCGCTCGAGCCGCAGCGCGGGGTCCTCCTCGATGAGCTTGTGCAGGCCGATCATCAGCTTGTCCTCGTCACCCTTGGTCTTCGGCACGATCGCCTTCGGGAGGAGCGGCTCGGGCGGCTCGATCGACGGCAGGACGACGGGGTTCGACTTGTCGGCGATCGTGTCGCCGGTCACCGTGTGCGTGAGCTTGGCCGCGGCCCCGATGTCGCCCGCCACCAGCTCCTGCACCGGCTCCTGCGTCTTGCCGCGCATCGTGAAGAGGTGGCCGACGCGCTCGTCGACGTTGCGGGTGCTGTTGTGCAGCGACGTGTCGCCCTTCAACACGCCGGAGACGACGCGGAAGTAGCTGACGCGCCCGACGTACGGGTCGGTCATCGTCTTGAACACGAACGCGGACAGCGGCGCGTCGGGCTTCGCCTCGCGCGCCTCGCCGTTCGTGCCCTCGACCGGCGGGCGGTCGAGCGGCGACGGGCCCGCAGCGACGATGACGTCGGCAAGACGGTCGACGCCGATGAGCTTCGTCGCGGCGCCGACCAGCACCGGGAAGAACGTCGCGCGGTCGATCCCGTCGTGAAGGGCGTGCACGATCTCTTCGCGCGTGATCTCGCCGCCTTCGAGATAGCGCTCGAGCAGCTCGTCGCTCGTCTCCGCGACGGAGTCGAGCAGTGAGGTGCGGACCTCGTCCACGCGCGCCTGGCGGTCCTCGGGGATCGGGACCTCCTTCGACTTGCCGCTCTCGTCGTACTCGAACGCGGCGGTGTCGATCACGGAGATGATGCCCTTGAAGTCGTGCTCGCGGCCGAGCGGCAGCGAGATCGGCGCGATGCCCATCCCGAAGAGCTCGCGCATCTGGTCGAGCGTGCGGCGAAACGACGAGTTCTCGCGGTCGACCTTGTTCACCAGGACGACGCGGGGGAGCTCGAGCTCGTCCGCGTAGCGCCACGCCACCTCGGTCTGCACCTCGACGCCCTCGACGGCGGAGACCACGAACACCGCGAGGTCGGCCGCGCGCATCGCGGCGCGCATGTCGCTCACGAAGTCCGCGTAGCCGGGAGCGTCCAGGACGTTGATCTTGCAGTCGCCCCACTCGATCGGGGCGAGCGCCGTCGAGATCGAGATGCCCTTGCGGATCTCCTCCTCGTCGAAGTCGCACACGGTGTTGCCCTCGGAGATCTTCCCGAGGCGTGTCGTGGCGCCGGAGAGGAAGAGGAGGCTCTCGGCCAGCGAGGTCTTCCCGGAGCCCCCGTGACCGACCAGCACGATGTTTCGGATGTTCTCCGTGGCGTAGCTCTTCACCGCTCGTCCCCCCGGATCGGTAGGTGGGTTTGGGAGGTCGCCATGCTATCCGTCCCGGCCGAACAGTCCGGTGGCAAAGGGCGCCCTGGGCTGCCCGCCGGGGCGACTCGCTAGGATGCCGCCCGTGCTCAATTCGAGGATCCGGGGAGCCTGGGACCAGGCGGTGCGTCCCGTGGGGCGGGCGATCGGGAAGAGCGGCCTGAGCCCGAACGCGATCACGCTCGCCGGCGTCCTGATCCAGGCGGGGGCCGCGTGGCTGATCGTCGACGGCGCGCTCGTCGCCGCGGGGTTCGTCATGGTGGCCGCGGGTATCGCGGACCTCCTCGACGGCGCGGTGGCCAAGGGCCGCGGCCTCGACTCTCCCTTCGGCGCCCTGTTCGACTCCACCACCGACCGTCTCTCCGACGCGCTCTTCTTCGTGCCCGTCGCGTGGCTCTACGGCGTCGACCCGGACCAGGCCGCGCACGACGAGCCGTGGGTGGCGGCGGTCGCTCTCGCCGGACTCGTGTTCGCGTTCCTCGTGTCGTACGTGAAGGCGCGGGCCGAGGGCCTCGGGTTCGACTGCAACGTCGGGTTCGCCGAGCGCTTCGAGCGGCTCGTGCTGATGGTCCTCGGCCTCGTCTTCGGCATCGTCCCCTGGATGGTCGTGGCGCTCGCCGCGGTGACCCTCGGGACGTTCGTGCAGAGGATGGTCCACGTGTACGCGCAGGCCCGCTCGGGGGGCCCCGATCCTGGCCGGTAAGCGGCCCGCGGGGGAGGGGCGGCTCCTCCAGCTCGTCTACTACGCATACGTCGCCGGCTCCCGGCTCGCGCTGGCGTTGCCCGAGCGGTGGGCGTACGGGCTCGCGCACTTCGCAGGCGGCTTGGCGGCGGCCCGCTCGGGGCAGAGGCATCGGGTCGCGGCGAACCTCGCGCGGATCACGGGCGAGCCGGCCGATTCGGAGCGCGTCCAGCGGCTCGTCGTCGAGGCGTACAGGTCGTACGCGCGCTACTGGCTCGAGACGTTCCGCCTCGTGCGCGAGGGCCGGGACTTCTGGCTCGAGCGGTTCCGCGGGATCGGCGAGGAGAACATCGACAAGGCCCTCGCGCAGGGCAAGGGCGTCGTCGTGGTCGTCGGGCACCTCGGCAACTGGGACGCCGCGGGGGCATGGGTAGGCGCGCGCGGCAACAAGCTCGTCACGGTCGCCGAGGTGCTTCGTCCGCGACGGATGTTCGACTTCTTCGTCGAGCACCGCGCGAGGCTCGGCATGACGATCTACGGCGCGGAGCGGGGGGTGACGGCGAAGCTCGTCGAGGAGGCGCGCAACGGCGCGGTCGTCGCGATCCTCGGCGACCGCGACCTGAAGGGGACGGGCATCGAGGCCGACTTCTTCGGCGAGCCCGCGACGTTCCCGGTGGGGGCCGCGAGCGTGGCGTTGCGCGCGGGCGTGCCCGTCCTCATGGGCGGGGTCTACGAGCGTCCGCTCCCCGACGGGCGTCGCGGTTGGGTCGCGGAGCTGACGGAGCCGATCCCGATGCCGGAGCCCGGCGAGGGCGCGATCGCCGAGCTGACGCGGACGATCGCGAAGGAGCTCGAGGAGCTCGTGCGACGGCACCCCGAGCAGTGGCACGTCTTCCAGCCGTTCTGGATCGCGGACCGGAAGCGCGAGCGGTGAGGATCGCGCTCGTCTGTCCCTACGCGTGGGACCGGTTCGGCGGCGTGCAGTCGCACGTCCGGTCACTGGCCGCGGCGCTCAGGGCGCGCGAGCACGACGTCCGGGTGTTCGCCCCGCACGTCGCGGCCGACGCGGTCGAGCCCGAAGGCGTCACCTTCGTCGGGCGGGCGGTGCCCGTCCCGGCGAACGGATCCGTGGCCGCGCTCGCGTTCGGCCCGACGGTCGGGCCCGCGGTGCGCAGCGCGCTCGCGGACTTCGAGCCCGACGTGCTGCACCTGCACGAGCCGCTCATCCCCAGCATCTCGCTGCTCGCGCTGCGCAACTCGGACGTGCCCGCGGTCGGGACGTTCCACGCCGCGATGGAGTGGAGCTTCGGATACGGGATCGCGCGCGGCGCGCTCGGCCCGACGATCCGCAGGCTCGCCGTCCGCACGGTCGTGTCGGACTCGGCGCGCGCTCTCGTGTCGAAGTACTTCCCGGGCCCCTACGCTCTGACGCCCAACGGGATCGACGTCTCAGCCTTCGCAGACGCGGAGCCGGTGCGCCACGCCGACGGGCCCACGGTCTTGTTCTTCTCGCGGCTCGAGAAGCGAAAGGGCCTGGAAGTGCTCGTGCGGGCCATGGCGACGTTGGCCGGGACGCCCGCGACGCTCGTGGTCGCGGGGGCCGGGCCGGAGGAGCGGACCGTGAAGTCGCTGGCGCGCTCCTTGTCGGTGGACGCGGTGTGGCTCGGGCGCGTTCCCGACGGCGAGGTCGCGGCGACGTATCGAGGCGCCGACGTCTACTGCGCGCCGGCCCTCGGCGGTGAGTCGTTCGGGATCGTGCTCGTCGAGGCCATGGCCGCCGGCACGCCGGTCGTGTGCTCGGCCCTCCCGGGATTCGAGGCCGTCGCCGGAGACGCGGCGTTCCTCGTCCCGGCCCGCGCCCACCGGCGGCTCGGCGCCGCGTTGCGCCGGGTGCTGGAAGACCCGGACAAGGCCGCGGAGATGCGCGCTGCGGGCCGCGAGGCCGCGGCGCGCTACGACTGGGGGCGGCTCGTCTCCAAGGTCGAGGAGGTCTACGAGGAGGCGATCCGGGGGCGTTAGGCCTCGGCGAGCAGCAGCGACACCGCGGCGACCTTCTTTCCCTCGGCGTCGATGGCGGTGAGCCGGCCCGGCATCACCTCGTAGCCGGGGTCACGCGACGCCTCACGCGGGTCCAGTGGGACGAACTCGCCGGGCAGCGCGATGCCGAAGTAGCCTGGCTGTCGCGCTGCGCCCGGCTCCTGCCTCCCGATCGTGACGTCCATCCACGTCACGCCGGGGCCCTCGAAGTGCAGCTCGGCGACGCGCGGCCCGACCATCCCGGAGATGAACGTCGCGTCGTGGTCGCGGTCGACGTCGACCAGCGCGCGGATCGGTGCGTTCGTGCGGTCC
>DASQEJ010000298.1:0-2881 GCA_035633715.1 Actinomycetota bacterium
GTCGTGGTCGACGAGGCCTATGGCGAGTTCGCACCCGACGGAACGAGCGCGGTGTCGCTGCTCGCCGAGCACGACAACTTGGTGGTCGTCAGGACGTTCTCGAAGGCGTGGCGCCTCGCGGGGGTGAGGATCGGGTACCTCCTCGGCTCTCCTGGAGTCGTCTCCGCGATGGCGGTCGCCCGGCTTCCGTATCACCTGTCGACGTTGTCACAGGCGGTCGGACTGGCGGCTCTGGAGGCCGAGGACGACACCCTCGCTGCGGTCGGGGAGATGGTGTCCGAACGCGACCGGATCGTCGCCGCGCTAGGGGGCCTGGGGCTCCGCGTCATGCCTTCGGACGCCAACTTCGTGTTGTTCGAGGTCGCAGGCGCCGGGGCGGTGTGGAAGGCGCTGAACGAGCGGGGCGTGCTCATCCGCTCGTACGAGCGCTCGCCCGTGCTCGGCTCGTTCCTGCGCGTGACGGTGGGGCTCCCCGACGAGAACGACGAGTTCCTCCGGACGCTCGAAGAGGCGATCGCGTGACGCGGGCGGCGAACGTCGAACGGGCGACGACCGAGACCTCGATAACGGTCTCGCTCGACCTCGACGGCGGCGACGTGGAAGTCTCGACCGGCGTTCCGTTCTTCGACCACATGCTCGACCAGGTCGGACGACATGCCCGGATCGGCCTCGTCGTGCAGGCGACCGGCGACCTCGCGATCGACGCACACCACACGGTCGAGGACACCGGCATCTGCATCGGCGAGGCCTTGACGAAGGCGCTCGGCGACAAGGCCGGGATCGCGCGCTACGGCGACGCGCTCGTGCCGATGGAGGAGGCCCTGGCGCAGATCGGGCTCGACCTCTCCGGGCGGCCGCTGCTCGTCTACGACGCGGCCATGCCCGCGGAGACGATCGGCCAGTACGAGGTCGGGCTCACCGAGGAGTTCCTCCAGGCGCTCTGCCGTAGCGGGGGGATCAACATGCACGTGCGGCTTCTCGCGGGGCGCAACGCGCACCATGCGACCGAGGCCATCTTCAAGTGCCTCGCCCGCGCTCTCGCCGCGGCCGTGACGGTCGACCCGCGCGGCGGCATCCCCTCGACGAAGGGGACGCTCACCTGAACGTCGCCCTCGTCGACCACGGGATGGGCAACCTCAGGAGCGTCGCGAAGGCGCTGGAGGCGGCCGGCGCGCGCGTGACGCTCACGTCCGACCCGGCCGCCGCTCGGGACGCCGACGCTCTCTGCGTCCCCGGCCAGGGCATCTTCGGCCGCTGCATGACGGCGCTGGGGGAGACCGGGTTCGACGACCTGGTGCGGGGATGGGTCGAGGCGGAGCGGCCGTTCCTCGGGATCTGCCTCGGGATGCAGGTGCTGTTCGAGTCGAGCGAGGAGGGCGGCGTGCCGGGCCTCGGGATCCTGCCGGGCGAGGTACGCAAGCTCCCCGACCGCGTCACCGTCCCGCACATCGGCTGGAACACCGTCGACGACACCTATTACTACTTCGACCACTCGTTTGCCGTGTTCCCGGGTGACGAGTCCGTCGTCGCCGGGTGGGCCGAGCACGGCGAGCGGTTCGCGGCCACCGTGCGGACGGGTTCGATCCTCGGCGTCCAGTTCCATCCGGAGAAGTCGGGCCGCGACGGGATCGGGCTGCTGCGCGAATGGGTAGAGGAGGCGGCGTGAGCTTCACGGTCTTTCCCGCGGTCGACATCTCGCAGGGCCGGTGCGTCCGGCTGCTGCAGGGACGGTTCGGCACCGAGACGGTCTATTCCGACGAGCCCGTCGACGTAGCGCTCGGCTTCTGCGCGGCCGGAGCGCGGTGGCTCCACATCGTCGACCTCGACGGGGCGAAGACGGGCGTGCGGGAGAACCGCGAGCTCGTGCTCGAGGTCGTGCGCCGGTCGTCGTGTCCGGTCCAGGCGGGCGGGGGCATGAGGACCTTGGACGACGTCGAGGAGGTGCTAGCGGCGGGCGCGAACCGCGCCGTCCTCGGCACGGTCGCGCTCGACGACCCGGAGGCCGCGGCCCGCGCCTGCAAGACCTACGGCGAGAGGATCGCGGTGTCGCTCGACGCGCGCGGAGGCGAACTGGCGTCGCACGGGTGGACCGTCGGCACCGGCGTCCCGGTCCTCGAGGCGGTGAAGGCGTTCGAGGACGCAGGCGTCTCGTTGTTCATCTACACCGACGTGACGCGCGACGGGACGATGACGGGGCCGGACGTGAACGGCCTGATGAGGATCACCGAGACCACGTCGCTGCCCGTGATCGCGTCCGGAGGGATCTCGTCGCTGGAGGACCTCCGCACGGTCGCCCGCCTGCGCCCCGAAGGCGTAGCCGGAGCGGTAGTGGGCCGGGCCCTGTACGAGCACAAGTTCGGCGTAGGAGAGGCGAACTACGCGGCGGACGAAGCAGCGGCGGGGAGGTCGGAACCCCCGCTCCGCGAACGCTGACCCTCCTCATTGAGCAATCCGTTCGCCATATCGACACGCGCGGCTCAATGAGGCCTGAGCGCGGGCCCGGCTAGATCGCGACGGCCAGGTACTCGGCAGACGTCGTCGGGGCCGGTATGGGGAGCCCTTCCTCGCGCAGCCCCTCGAAATGGGTGGTGATGGCCTCCCGCATGAGGTCGACTGCCTCGTCTCGCGTGTCGCCCGCGGCCACGCATCCGGGCACGTCGGGGGAGTAGGCCGAGTAGTTGTCGCCGGCCTCCTCGATGATCACGAGGTACTTGCTCATCGCCGTCTCCTTCACCTCCCCCAGGTGCGCAACTGCGCCTGCCTGAGGATACTCCCGAGCGTTTTCTTGGACAGGTCGTGGCCCGGCTTTCCGGCCACCGTCACCAAGCCGCTCTTCGTCGGGTGTTTGAACTGTTGATGGCTTCCGCGCTGCCGGACGACG
>DASQEJ010000299.1:0-1619 GCA_035633715.1 Actinomycetota bacterium
GGCCGACCGCCTCACCGAGGAGATCCCGGGCGCCTTTCAGCCGAACCAGTACCACAACCAGGCGAACCCCGAGGCGCACTACCACTCGACGGGGCCGGAGCTGTGGGAGCAGACCGAGGGCCGGATCACGCACCTCGTCGTCAGCGTCGGCACGGGCGGGACGGTTACGGGCTGCGGGCGGTACCTCAAGGAGAAGAACCCCGACGTCCAGATCGTCGGCGCCGACCCGGACGGCTCGATCTTCTCGGGCGGCGAGCCGCACCCGTATCTCGTCGAGGGGATCGGCAAGGAGGCGTGGCCGGACACGCTCGACCGCTCGGTCGTCGACCGGTGGGTGAAGGTCTCGGACCGCGACTCGTTCCTCACGGCCCGCCGGATCACGCGTGAGGAGGGGATCCTCGCCGGCGGCTCGTCGGGCACGGCGATGTGGGCCGCGCTCGAGGTCGCCAAGGACCTCGGGCCGGACGACCTCCTCGTCGTGATCCTGCCGGACAGCGGCAAGAGCTACCTCTCGAAGATCTACAACGAGGCCTGGATGCTCGACCACGGCTTCGTCGAGCGCCCGGGGACCGAGGCCCGGATCGCCGAGGTGCTGGCCGAGAAGAAGCGGCGCGCGTCCGCGGTGCCGGACCTCGTGGCGATCCCGTCGAACGAGAAGGTGGGCCGCGCTATCGACGTGCTCCAGGAGTACGGGATCTCGCAGCTGCCGGTGGCCAAGGCCGGCGCGCCCGACGACATCGGCGAGATCGTCGGGTCGATCCACGAGCGCTCGCTGCTCGACAGGGTCTTTCGGGACGCCGACGCGATCTCCCGCGACGTCGTCGAGGTCATGGACGGCCCCCTGCCGGTCCTACAGGCGTCGGACGGCGTAGAGGAGATGTTCGCCGGCCTCTCGCGGGGGGCCGAGGCGGTCGTGGTGGCCGAGGGCTCGAAGCCCGAAGGCGTGCTCAGCCGAACGGACCTGCTGGAGTTCCTGGCGCACCAAGCGAGGCGGGGGGCCTAGCCGAGGGCTCGGTCCAGGTCCCCTATCAGGTCGTCTACGTGCTCTATCCCTACCGATAGGCGAACCAGGGCCCCCGGGACCTCCATCCCCGATCCCGCCAGGCTCGCGTGCGTCATCTTGCCGGGGTGCTCGATCAGGGACTCGACGCCGCCCAGGCTCTCGGCCAAGAAGAACAGCTTCGTCGCCTGGCAGATCCGCAAGGCCTCCTCCTCGGACGCCGCCTCGAACGAGACCATGCCCCCGTAGAGCGGCTCGCCCGCCGCGGACATCTGGCGCGTCGCGACGTCGTGGTTCGGGAAGTCCTCGAAGCCCGGCCAGTAGACCCGCTCGACCTTGTCGTGGGTCCGCAGCCACGCGGCCACCCGAGCGGCGTTCGCCGAGTGCGCTCGCATTCTCCACCCGAGGGTCTTCAGCCCCCTCAGCAACAGCCAGCTGTCGAAGGGGCCGGGGACGGCGCCGGCGGCGTTGAGCAGGAACCGCAGCCGCTCCGCCAGCGCGGCGTCATTCGTGGCGACGCTTCCCATCAGCAGGTCGGAGTGTCCCCCCAGGTACTTCGTCGCGGAGTAGACGACGGCGTCGGCGCCGAGCTCGAGCGGGCGCTGGAGGTACGGGGTCG
>DASQEJ010000300.1:0-1647 GCA_035633715.1 Actinomycetota bacterium
CGACGCCTAGGAGATCGCCGATGACCCCCGTAACCCTGGAGGAGCGCGCCGCCGCGCCCGAGGAAGCGACTTCGGCCATCCCGGGCGTGCGCCCTCTGCCCCCGAAGACCGCCCGGCTCCAGCGGCGGCTCACCTTGATCGTGACCATCCTGCCCTTCGCCGGCTTCGTGGCCGCGGTGTGGTCGCTGTGGGGCACCGGCCTCACGGCCCTCGACGCGGCGCTGTTCCTCGCCTTCTACGCGTTCTCCGGGCTGGGCGTGACGATCGGGTTCCACCGCTACTTCACGCACCAGGGATTCGAGGCCGGCCCGAAGCTGCGGGCGGCGCTCGCGATCGCGGGATCGTTCGCAGTGCAGGGCCCGGTCATCCGCTGGGTCGCCGACCACCGCCGTCATCACGCCTTCGCCGACCAGCCGGGCGACCCGCACTCCCCCCACCTCGACGAGGGCCCCGGCGTCAAGGGCGTCCTGAAGGGCCTGTGGCACGCGCACATCGGTTGGTTCTTCGACGTCGAGCAGACGTCCGCGCGCCGCTGGGCGCCCGACCTCGTCAAGGACCCGGTGATGCGGAAGATCGACAAGCTCTTCCCGCTGTGGACCCTGCTGTCGTTCGGCCTGCCTCCGGTCATCGGCTTCGCGATCACCGGGACGGCGCGGGGCGCGCTCACCGCCTTCATCTGGGGGAGCCTCGCTCGCATCTTCTTCTTGCACCACGTCACGTGGAGCGTGAACTCGATCTGCCACTTCTACGGCAAGCGCCCGTACGAGACGACCGACTACTCAACGAACAACTGGCTGCTCGCGATCGTGAGCTTCGGCGAATCGTGGCACAACAACCACCACGCGTTCCCGACCTCTGCCGTCCACGGGATCCAGAAGGGTCAGATCGACCTCACCGGCGGCACGATCCGCCTCCTGCAGAAGCTCAGGCTCGTGCGCGACGTCAAGGTCGTCACCCCGAAGCAGCTCGAAGCGAAACGCACCCACTGACCGCCGCGAAGAAGGCGCCCCGGGTGCGGATGACGGGTCAGGAGCGCCGCGCGCAGCTCCTCGAGGTGGGCAGGGCGGTGTTCGCCGAGCGCGGCTACGAAGCCGCCTCGGTCGAGGAGATCGCCGCGCGGGCGAACATCACGAAGCCGGTCGTGTACGAGCACTTCAACGGCAAGGAAGGGCTCTACGCGGTGATCGTCGACCGCGAGGTCCAGTCGCTGCTCGGCCACATCACGGAGTCGCTCGAGGGGACGCATCCCCGGGCGCTCCTCGAGCAGGCTGCGATGGCGTTCCTCAGCTACATCGAGAACGAGCCGGAGGGCTTCCGGATCCTCGTGAGGGACTCACCGGTCACGAGCGCGACCGGGACGCTCGCCAGCGTCATCGGCGACATCGCCATGCAGGTCGAGTACATCCTCCGCAACCAGTTCACCGAGCGGGGCTTCGACACGAAGCTCTCGCCGCTCTACTCCCAGGCCCTCGTCGGGATGGTCGCCCTCGTCGGTCAGTGGTGGCTCGACGCCGGGCGGCCGAAGAAGGACGTCGTGGCGTCGCACCTCGTGAACCTGGCGTGGAACGGCCTCGGGGGCCTCGAGGTGAAGCCTCGACTGAAGGGTGAGGGAAAGCCGGCCTAGGCCTTCCCCCGCAGCTCCTTGCG
>DASQEJ010000301.1:0-1609 GCA_035633715.1 Actinomycetota bacterium
CCCGCGAGGTTTGCGAGGGCCATGAACGGAACGATCGGCCACAGGACGACTCCCGACAGGGCGAAGACGACGAGTGCGCCGATTTTCGTCCCCAGGTTGATGATCTTCGCGTTCGCACTGGCTTCGAGGACCGCGTAGCCAAGGCCGCCGACCAGCAGGAACAGCAGGAAGGCTCCAGTGCCGGGCCCGGCGATGCCGTCGTAGAACCCCAACACGCCTCCGCCGAGAAAGGCCGAGGCCAGGTGCCGTCTTCCACTGAGACGAAGCGCGGTCACGTCTCCCATCTCCGGTCGGAGCAACGTGTACAGCGCGGCGACGATCAGGGCTATGAAGACGATCGGCTTCAGCACCGAGCCGGGGACCAGGGCCGCGACCGCAGCGCCGCCCCCCGCACATAGAGCGGCGAACCCGGCTGTCGGAAGGGCCGTGGTCAGTGCAGGCCGCACCCGCCGGTAGAAGGTCAGTGAGCTCGCCGCCGTTCCAGTCGCAGCGACGGCCTTGTTGGTGGCGACCGCCTCGACCGGCACGACGCCCGGAGCGAGAAGCAGGGCGGGGAGAAGTATCAGCCCGCCACCGCCCACGACGGCGTCTACCCAGCCTGCCGCCAGGGAAGCCAGAACGAGCACGAACAGCGCCTGGGGTTCCACGCAAGCACGATACGCGTGAGACCTGTTTCTCTCGATGTACGGTCGCGTCGTGAAATGGTTGGCTTGCTTGGTTCTGATGGCTGCGTTGGCCGGTTGCGGCGACGACGTCGACTCGCCGGCTGCAAGGCCGTCCCCGGTCGAGAGCTCCTTCACCCCCCTCGTCGACGGCGAAGCGGAGATCGTGATCAAGACCTACGTCGACCTCGCGTCCACCGTCGACAGGGGCAGGGTCCTCGACGGCTCCTCACTCGGCGACGCGCCGTTCTGCCCGCAGGGAACGACCAGCGGCGGACACGGGAACACCGACAACGGATGGTTGGACAAGACCTTCGAGTGTCCCGACGGGACGTTGACGCTTGCGTTCGACCCGCGCGACATGAAGAAGCAGAGCGCGAGCGGCCCGTGGGAGGTTCTGAGCGGCACCGGCGCGTACGAGGGGATGGAGGGATCCGGCCGGATGGAGATCGAGTTCGCGGCCGATCCGCAAGTCCCCGAAGGTCACGAGTCCTTCACCGGGACCGTCTCTCAGTAGGGCTGTCACCGCCTGCCCCCCGGCGTTGATTCGGGGGACTAACGCATCAGGCGACGAACGGAGACGACCTCCATCAGCAACAAGAAGACGAGCAACGCGGCCCCGGCGGCCGGTAGTGCTCCGACGTCTCCTTCGGGATCCGCGTCTGCGATCAAGGTCCCCGTCATCTCGACGGCTCCGAGAACGAGCCACATCAGAAGCCCGGTGCGCTTGTCCACCGTCCCGTCCAATCCGGGTGGGTTTCCGAATCGGGCCGAGAACCTCCGATCGCCGGGGGCGGCCACCCAGGCCCACAGCGCGACCGCGACCATGCCGGCGAACAGGGCTATCAGGAGGATCGGCATGTCGAGGACATCGTGCCATGCCGTTGCAGGCGGGGGGTGAGCCACCGAAGTACTTTTCGAAACCGTGCATTTGCTCTCCGACGTCG
>DASQEJ010000302.1:0-2359 GCA_035633715.1 Actinomycetota bacterium
GGCTGGTGCGAGAAGAAGCGGTGCCAGTAGTAGGCGCCGGCCTCGTCGTCCCACGACCAGTTCGACCTCTCGGTGTCGAGGAAGATGATGCGCGCCTCTTCGTACTTCTTGTCGGTGTCGGACCACACGTACCAGTCGCGCTTGGGGGAGCCGGGTTTCCGCGACTCCTGGAACCACGGGTGCTGGTCCGACGTGTGGTTGACGACGAAGTCCGAGACCACGCGCATGCCCTTGGAGTGCGCGGCGTCGAGGAACTCCATGAAGTCGTTCAGCGTCCCGTACTCCGGCAGGATCCCGTAGAAGTCGGAGATGTCGTAGCCGCCGTCGCGCAGCGGCGACTGGAAGAACGGGAGTAGCCCCAGGCAGTCCACGCCGAGCCACTCGAGGTAGTCGAGCTTCTGCAACAGGCCTTTGAAGTCGCCGAAGCCGTCGGCGTTCGAGTCGTAGAAGCTGCGCACGTACAGCTCGTAGAAGACCGCGGTCTTGTACCACTGGGGGTTCGCGAGCACGCGGCTGGGGGCTCCGCCGGCCCCTCCCAACAGGGGCTGGCCGATCTCGGTCACCTCGGCGGCCCCGGCCCGCCCAGGCATCGGTCGCTTGGTCGCCACTACCGCTCCACGCGGAAGATGTGGGCGGGCTCCTGGAAGGGGTCGAGCCGCACGTAGTTGTGCGAGCCGTGCCACAGGTACGTCTGGTCCGAGATCAGGTCGTGGACCCGGAACGGGTGCGCGGGGTCGATCCCGAGGGCGTCGAGGTCGAGGTGCACCGTCGCCTCGGCCCAGTGGACCGGGTTGAGGTTGACGACGACGAGGATCGGGTCACCGTCGCGCGACGTCTTGCTGAACGCCATGACGTTGTCGTTGTCGACGAAGTGGAAGCTCAGGTTCGTGAGCTCGCTGAACGCCGTGTGCTTGCGCCGGATGTCGTTGATCCGCTTTATGTACGGGACGAGGCTCCCCTCGACGTTCAGGTCGCGGTGGCGAAGCTCGTACTTCTCCGAGTGCAGGTATTCCTCGCTGCCCTGCGCGGCCGGCTTGTTCTCGTAGAGCTCGTAGCCGGAGTAGATGCCGTACGTCGGCGACAGCATCGACGCGAGCACGAGCCGGATCTTGAACGCCGGGGGCCCGCCCTGCTGGAGGTACTCGTGCAGGATGTCGGGCGTGTTGGCGAAGAAGTTCGGGCGGAAGTAGTCGGCGAGCTCGGTCTGCGTCAGCTCGGTCATGTACTCCTGCAGCTCCTGCTTCGTGTTGCGCCACGTGAAGTACGTGTACGACTGCGTGAAGCCGAGCTTCGCCAGGCGGCGCATGACCTTGGGCCGCGTGAACGCCTCGGCCAAAAAGATCACGTCGGGGTGCTCCTCGTGCACCGAGTTGATCAACCAGTTCCAGAACCCGAACGCCTTCGTGTGCGGGTTGTCGACGCGGAAGATCTTCACGCCGTGACCGATCCAGAAGTCGACGACCCGCCTCAGCTCGGTCCACAGGCCGTCCTTGTCGGGCGTGTCGAAGTTGATCGGGTAGATGTCCTGGTACTTCTTCGGAGGGTTCTCGGCGTACTGGATCGAGCCGTCGGGCCGGATCGTGAACCACTCCGGGTGCTCCTTCACCCACGGGTGGTCGGGCGAGCACTGGATGGCGAAGTCGAGCGCGACCTCGATGCCGGCGCGATCCGCCGCCTTCATGAACGCGTCGAAGTCGTCGATCGTGCCTAGCTGCGGGTGGACGTCGGTGTGTCCGCCGTCCCGGCTGCCGATCGCCCAGGGGCTGCCGACGTCGTCGGCCAGGGCTTCGAGGGTGTTGTTCTTGCCCTTGCGGAACTTGTCGCCGATCGGGTGGATCGGCGGCAGGTACACGACGTCGAAGCCCATGTCGGCCACGGTCGCGAGGTGCTTGGCCGCGGTCTTGAACGTGCCGTGCTGGCCCGGCTTGCCGGTCGAGCGTGGGAAGACCTCGTACCTGGCGCCGACGCGGGCCCGCTCGCGGTCGACCGTGAGCTCGAGCACGGGCTTGGACTGCGTCGAGCCGGTCCGGTCGGGGTCGCGGGACATCAGCACGCCGACGCCCTCGTCGAGCAGCGCGGTCACCCTGGGGTCGTCGAACCCCGTTGCGGGTCCCTTGCCGGAGCGTGCCGCCGTGACCGCAGCGTTGAGGGGGCCGCGCTCCTTCGCCGGGACCTTCTTCAGGCGCGCCTCGAGCAGTAGCGCGCCCTCCTCGACCTCGAGGGCGACGTCCTGGCCCGCCTCGACCTTCGTCATGAAGCCCCGGCGCCACGTGGCGAAGTGGTCGGTCCAGGCCTCGACCTGGTAGCGCCACGTCCCGATCTCGGACGGTCGGAAAGACGCCGTCCATTCGTCGTTGCC
>DASQEJ010000303.1:0-5443 GCA_035633715.1 Actinomycetota bacterium
GAGACGATGACGCTACGTCCCGAGTAGTCGACGCGCTTGCCGAGCAGGTTCTGACGGAAACGACCCTGCTTGCCCTTCAGCATGTCCGAGAGCGACTTGAGCGGACGGTTGCCCGGCCCCGTGACGGGGCGGCCGCGGCGGCCGTTGTCGAACAGCGCGTCGACGGCCTCCTGGAGCATGCGCTTCTCGTTGTTGACGATGATCTCGGGGGCCCCGAGGTCGAGCAGCCTCTTCAGCCGGTTGTTGCGGTTGATCACACGGCGGTAGAGGTCGTTCAGGTCGGAGGTCGCGAAGCGGCCACCGTCGAGCTGGACCATCGGGCGCAGGTCCGGCGGGATCACCGGGACGCAGTCGAGGACCATGCCCATCGGGCTGTTCTTCTTCGTCGGGTCGGTGAACGGAGCGACGACCTTCAGGCGCTTGATCGCGCGCTGGCGCTTCTGGCCCTTCGCCGTCTTGATCTGGTCGCGGAGGAACTCGGCCTCGCCGTCGAGGTCGAGCGCGGCGAGCAGGTCCTTGATGGCCTCGGCCCCCATGCCGCCCTTGAAGTAGTCGCCGAAGCGGTCGCGCAGCTCACGCCACAGGACCTCGTCGTCGACGATCTGCTTCGGCGCGAGGTCCTTGAAGGCGTCGATCGTCGCCTGGACGAGCCCGATGTTGCGCTCGGCGCGCTCGCGCACCTCTTTCTGCTGGCGCTCGGCCTGGTTGCGGGCCGCCGTCTTCTCGGACGAGCGGGCCTTGCGGCCTTCCATCTCCTCGAGACGGACCTCCGTCTCCTTGAGGATCTCCTCGAGTCGCTGGTCACGCTCGGACTCGAGGCGGGCGATCTCCTTGCCCACCTCCTCTTCGAGGCGGGGGAGGTCCTTGTGGCGCTTCTCTTCGTCGACCGACGTCACGATCGACGCCGCGAACTAGATGAACTTCTCGAGCTCCTTCTGAGCGAGGTCGAGGAGGTAGCCGAGGCGAGACGGGACGCCCTTGAAGTACCAGATGTGCGTCACGGGGGCCGCGAGCTCGATGTGGCCCATGCGCTCGCGGCGCACCTTGGCGCGCGTGACCTCTACGCCACAGCGCTCGCAGTTGATCCCCTTGAAGCGGACCCTCTTGTACTTGCCGCAGTAGCACTCCCAGTCCTTCGTGGGGCCGAAGATCTTCTCGCAGAAGAGCCCGTCCTTCTCCGGCTTGAGCGTGCGGTAGTTGATGGTCTCGGGCTTCTTGACCTCGCCGTTCGACCACGCGCGGATCTGGTCTCCTACTGCAAGACCGATCCTTAGTTCGTCGAAGTAATTGACGTCGAGCAACTAGACCTCCTCGACCGAAGACGGCTCACGACGGGACAGATCGATACCGAGCTCTTCCGCAGTGCGGAAGATGTCCTCGTCGATCTCTTTCATCTCGATCTCCTCGCCGGTGGCCGAGAGGACCTCGACGTTCAGGCAGAGGGACTGCATCTCCTTGATCAGGACCTTGAACGACTCGGGGATCCCCGGTTCGGGGATGTTCTCGCCCTTGACGATGGCCTCGTAGACCTTCACGCGGCCGAGCACGTCGTCGGACTTGATCGTCAGGAGCTCCTGCAGGCAGTAGGCCGCGCCGTACGCCTCGAGGGCCCAGACCTCCATCTCGCCGAAGCGCTGGCCGCCGAACTGCGCCTTACCGCCGAGCGGCTGCTGGGTGATCATCGAGTACGGGCCGGTGGAGCGGGCGTGGATCTTGTCGTCGACCAGGTGGCTCAGCTTCAGGATGTACATGTAGCCGACGGTGATCGTGTTGTCGTAGGGCTCGCCGGTGCGGCCGTCGTACAGCTGGGCCTTGCCCTCGGCGTTCGTCAGCGGGTACTCGGTCTTGCGCTTGCTGACGGCCTCGAGGGCGCCGATGAGCTCGTGCTCGCGGGCCCCGTCGAACACCGGGGTGGCGACCCACGTGGGCTCCTGGTCGCGCCAGACGCCCGGGGGCTGGACCTCGTCCGACTCCCAGCGCTGCTTCGCGGCCCAGCCGAGATGGGTCTCGAGCACCTGGCCGAGGTTCATTCGGGAGGGGACGCCGAGCGGGTTCAGGATGATGTCGACCGGCGTGCCGTCCGAGAGGAACGGCATGTCCTGCTCGGGCAGGATCTTGGAGATCACGCCCTTGTTGCCGTGACGGCCGGCGAGCTTGTCGCCCTCGGAGATCTTGCGCTTCTGCGCCACGAACACGCGGACGAGCTCGTTCACGCCCGGTGGCAGCTCGTCGCCGTTCTCGCGGCTGAACTCGCGGACGCCGATGACCTTGCCCTCTTCGCCGTGCGGCATCTTGAGCGACGTGTCCCGCACCTCGCGCGCCTTCTCGCCGAAGATCGCGCGCAGCAGGCGCTCCTCGGGGGTGAGCTCGGTCTCGCCCTTGGGCGTGACCTTGCCGACGAGGACGTCGCCGGGACCGACGTCGGCGCCGACGCGGACGATCCCCCGCTCGTCAAGGTCCGCGAGGACCTCCTCGGAGACGTTCGGGATGTCACGGGTGATCTCCTCGGCGCCCAGCTTGGTGTCGCGGGCGTCGACCTCGTACTCCTCGATGTGGATCGAGGTGAGGATGTCGTCCTTGACGAGGCGCTCGGACAGGATGATCGCGTCCTCGAAGTTGTAGCCCTCCCAGGACATGAAGGCGACGAGCAGGTTCGCGCCGAGCGCCAGGTCGCCGTTGTCGGTCGACGGGCCGTCGGCGAGCATGTCGCCCTTCTTGATCTTCTGGCCTTCCTTCACCAGCGGACGCTGGTTGATGCACGTCGACTGGTTCGAACGGAGGAACTTCTCGAGCTTGTAGACGATGCGCTCGCCCGACCCGCCGGACGGAGCGACGACGATCCGCTCGGCCGACACCTCCTCGACGGTCCCGTTCGCCTCGGCGAGGATCACGTCGCCGGCGTCGGTCGCGGCGCGGTGCTCGAGGCCGGTGCCCACGTAGGGGGCGGTCGGCTTGAGCAGCGGCACCGCCTGCCTCTGCATGTTGGCGCCCATGAGGGCTCGGTTCGCGTCGTCGTGCTCGAGGAACGGGATGCAGGCCGCGCCGACCGAGACGATCTGCTTCGGCGACACGTCCATGTAGTCGACGTTCGAGGCGTCTTCGTAGTCGACCTCGTTGTGACGGCCGCGGACGAGGACCCTGTCGCCGATGAAGCGGCCCTGGTCGTCGAGCTCGGCGTTGGCCTGGGCGATGATCGCCCGGTCCTCCTCGTCGGCGGTCAGGTAGTCGATCTTGTTCGTGACCTTGCCGTCGACGACCTTGCGGTACGGCGTCTCGATGAACCCGTAGAGGTTGAGACGCGCGTACGTCGAGAGCGAGCCGATCAGGCCGATGTTCGGACCTTCCGGCGTCTCGATCGGGCACATGCGGCCGTAGTGGCTGGAGTGGACGTCGCGGACCTCGAACCCGGCCCGCTCACGCGACAGACCGCCGGGGCCGAGGGCCGAGAGACGGCGCTTGTGCGTGAGGCTCGACAGCGGGTTCGTCTGGTCGAGGAACTGGCTCAGCTGGCTCGACCCGAAGAACTCCTTGATCGAGGCGACGACCGGCCGGATGTTGATCAGCGTCTGCGGCGTGATGGCCTCGACGTCCTGGGTCGTCATGCGCTCGCGCACGACCCTCTCCATGCGGCTCAGGCCGACGCGGATCTGGTTCTGGATCAGCTCGCCCACCGGGCGGATGCGCCGGTTGCCGAAGTGGTCGATGTCGTCGACCTCGTAGTCGGGGTCGCCGGCGTGCAGCTTCACGAGGTACTGGATCGTCGCGAGGATGTCCTCCTTGCGGAGGACCGTGCCCATCGCGTCGATGTTCTTCTCGTCGTGCTTGAAGCCGAGCTTCTTGTTGACCTTGTAGCGGCCGACCTTGGCGAGGTCGTAGCGCTTGGCGTTGAAGAAGAGGTTGTCGAGGAGGCTGCGCGCGCTCTCGACCGTCGGAGGCTCGCCCGGGCGGAGCTTCCGGTAGATGTCCATGAGCGCGTCTTCCTCGGTCTGGATCGCGTCCTTCTCGAGGGTCATCTGGATCGACTCGGCCCCGTCGAACAGGCCGAGGATCGCAGCGTCGTCGCCGAAGCCGAGCGCCTTCAGCAGGACCGTGACGTTCTGCTTGCGCTTACGGTCGATGCGGACGCCGACGAGGTCCTTCTTGTCGGTCTCGAACTCGAGCCACGCGCCGCGGGCCGGGATGACCTTGCAGGCGAAGATGTCCTTGTCCGACGCCTTGTCGATCGACTTGTCGAAGTAGACGCCGGGGGAACGTACGAGCTGGGACACGACGACGCGCTCGGTCCCGTTGATGATGAACGTCCCCTTGTCCGTCATCATCGGGAAGTCCCCCATGAAGACGGTCTGCTCCTTGATCTCGCCGGTCTCCTTGTTGATGAAGGCGGCGGTGACGAAGAGCGGGCGGGAGAAGGTCATGTCCTTCTCCTTGCACTCGTCCTCGTCGAACTTGGGGTCCTCGAAGCGGTGCGAAAGGAACTGCAGCGCGAGGTTCCCCGTGAAGTCCTCGACCGGAGAGATGTCCCGCAGCGTCTCGCCCAGCCCGACGTCCAGGAACCAGTCGAACGATTCCTTCTGGACCGAGATGAGGTTGGGCGGGGGCAGGACTTCGGCGAGCTTTGCGAAGGAACGGCGTTCGCGCAAGGCGTTAGACGACAAACGAGCCTCCTGTGACCTGGCCTATGCGGGGAGCGATCTGGAACGGTCGGAAAGGCTTCCCCTTACGCCTTTCCGGCCTTCCCCGACTGGTACGCCATGGGCGGTTCTTAGCCGCGCGACAGGGCGCGTCGAACAGCCGGGGGACGGACACACGAAGAGCCAGTATAGGCAGGCGCCCATACCGGCGTCAAACAGACCGCAGAACCGCAGAGGAGCTCGTTAGAACTCCCTGCTCTATGAAGTTGCCGGGACTGTATTCCCCACAAGGAGCCAGGTCAACACTTTTCCCAACCCGCGCCTGGCACAGACGCTGCGGGCGCCCCCCGCCGCTCCGCTCAGACGCAACCTTTAAGTCTTCGCTCCGGGCAGGGGGCGTCCTCGCTCGGAGCCCCCACTAAGAACGACCCCCGGGCATCCCGGGGGTCGTTCGATTGAATCGGGGTGCTACTTGACCTCGACGCCGGCGCCGGCTCCCTCGAGCTTGGCCTTGGCCTCCTCGGCCTGCTCCTTGTTGACCTTCTCGAGCACCGGCTTGGGGGCCGAGTCCACGAGGTCCTTGGCCTCCTTGAGGCCGAGGCTCGTGAGGGCACGAACCTCCTTGATGACCTGGATCTTCTTGTCGCCGGCCGCCGTGAGGACGACGTCGAACTCGACCTTCTCCTCCTCGGCGGGAGCGGCGTCGCCGCCACCACCTGCGCCGGGCGCGGCGGCCACGGCGACGGGGGCGGCGGCGGTGACGCCGAAGGTCTCCTCGAACTGCTTCACGAACTCGCTGAGCTCGATCAGGG
>DASQEJ010000304.1:0-5733 GCA_035633715.1 Actinomycetota bacterium
GCCTTCTTCGAGAACACCAGCTCGCCGTCTACCTCTACCTCGAACACGCCCCCGCGCGACGGCACGATCACCAGGTCCGTGATCTGCTTCTCGAACTCCTCCAGCAGCCTCTCCGTCAGACCGACGGCTCTAGGTGCGTAGCCTCATTGGGCGCAGTACTCGATCGAAACCCTCATGCCCCCATCCTAGGGCCCCCACCCGCTTGCTTTACTCGCACCGGTGCCGCAATCTTGGTGGCGCGACCGGACCAAGGAGGAACTCGGGCATGAGCACTCTGATGATCGTCGTGCTGGTACTGGTGGGGATTCTGCTGCTGTTCCTCATCGTGACCTACAACCGCCTCGTCAAGCTGCGCAACCGCGTCGACGCGGCCTGGTCGCAGATCGACGTCCAGCTGAAACGGCGTCACGACCTGATCCCGAACCTCGTCGAGACCGTCAAGGGCTACGCGGCCCACGAGCGCGAGACGCTCGAGGCCGTCGTCGCCGCCCGGCGACAGGCCGTCGACGCGACCGGCGTCGAGCAGCAGGCCCAGGCCGAGAACATGCTGACCGGAGCGCTGCGCCAGCTGTTCGCGCTGTCGGAGGCGTACCCGGACCTGAAGGCGAACCAGAACTTCCTCGCGCTGCAGGAGGAGCTGACGGGCACCGAGGGCCGGATCGCGTTCTCGCGGCAGTTCTACAACGAGCAGACGCTCGCATACGACAACGCGCGCGAGAGCTTCCCGACGAACGCGGTCGCAGGCGTCTTCAACTTCGAGCCGCGCGAGTACTTCGAAGCCGAGGAGTCGTCACGCGCGCCGGTGCGCGTGGACTTCGGTCAAGGCGGCGGCACGGGCGCGCCGGGCGTCTAACCGTTGTACGACCGCGTAGCGGGCAACGTCCGCAAGTCCTGGCTGCTCATAATCGTCTTCTTCGCCCTCACGGGCGCGGTCGGCTACTTCTTCGGCTACTTCACCGGGACCGGCATGGTGGGGCTGTGGCTCGCCGTCGCGTTCTCGATCATGATGACGTGGGGCTCGTGGTTCGCGTCCGACAAGGTCGCGCTGAGCATGAGCCGCGCCCGGCCCGCGGACGAGAAGCTCTTCGCACAGCTCCACAACGTCGTCGAGGGATTGAGCCTCGCGGCGGGGATACCGAAGCCGCGGGTGTACGTCGTCGAGGACATCGCCCCGAACGCGTTCGCGACCGGCCGCAACCCGGAGCACGCGGCGATCGCGGTGACGACCGGGCTGATCTTGAAGATGAAGAGGGACGAGCTCGAGGGCGTGATCGCGCACGAGCTCGCGCACGTGAAGAACCGCGACACGCTCGTGATGACGCTCGCGGTGACGCTCGTCGGCGTGATCGTGCTCCTCGGCGACTGGATGATGCGAGCGCTGTTCTGGGGGGCCGAGGAGTCCGACGGCAAGGGGTTCGCGCCGCTGGCGATCGTCGGCATCGTGTTGCTGATCACGGCCCCCGTGATCGCGCAGCTCCTGCAGTTCGCGATCTCGCGCCAGCGTGAGTTCCTCGCCGACGCCGACGCCGTGTTCCTGACGCGGTATCCGGACGGCCTCATCGGCGCGCTCGAGAAGCTCCGCGAGGACTCGACCGTCGTGCGCTCCGCAAGCAGAGCGACCGCGCACCTATGGATCGAGCAGCCGAACGCACGTCACGCGCACGAGGGCGGGAGCCGGACGCGCAAGTCGGGGGCTTGGCTGAACCGGATGTTCGACACCCACCCTCCGCTCGACGAGCGGATCGCCGCGCTACGTTCGCTCGCCCCGCAGCCCGCGACGACCTCCTAGGCGGCGTCCGGGGGGTCGGAATCCCCCGAAACGGGCATAAAGCGCAGGTACCGCCCCCTCGGGGGCGAATTCAGTACTCACGCGCGACAAACCCCTATTGGAGGCTCGATGAAGAGAATCACCGTTTTTCTGACCATGTGCCTGGTCGCCACCATGGCACTCGTGGCGTCCCCCGGCGCGGTCAGCTCGGCTCAGACGCCGACGCCCGGCGGCGTGACCTTGGGTCCCGTCGAGTACGTGGCCTACATCCCGTTCGACAACTCGACGTCCACGGGCGTATCGATCCACAAGAACTACATGTACCTGACGAGCTGGAAGGCGATCTCGATCTACGACATCTCCGACCCCGAGAACCCGACGCAGACGGACTCGCTCCCGGTGGGGTTCATGTTCGAGAACGAAGACGTCGAGATCACGCCGGACGCGAACTACCTCTTCTTCTCGGAGACGCTCCCGGACCAGCAGCTGCACGTCTACGACATCGAGGACAAGACGAACATCCAGCTCGTCACCACGGTCGAGGGCGCGGGCGACCACACCTTCACCTGTCTCCTCAAGTGCAAGTGGGGCTACGGGTCCGAGGGCACGATCATCAACCTGGCCGACCCGGCGGATCCCAAGATGGTCGCGGCACAGGGCAGCGAGGGGAGCTGGCACACCAAGATCGGTCTCGCCGGCGGCGCCCACGACGTGACCGAGGTCAAGCCGGGCTTCGCCATCATCTCGACGCTCTCGGGCCCGCTGATGTACATCGACGCGACCGACCCGGTGAACCCGAAGGTCCTCGGGCTCGGCGAGAAGCCGACGGAGGCGTACCTCTTCCACTCCGGCGAGTGGCCGAACGCGGGCACCGACCGCTGGATGCTCATGCAGGGTGAGCAGAACTTCCAGCCGCGCTGCGACCCCGAGGCGAACGGGCCGTTCCTCGTGTACGACACCCAGGGCTGGCAGAACACCCGGACGTTCAAGCTCTCCGACGAGTACGCCGTGCAGAACGGCACGTTCACGGACGGCAACCCGCCGGCGAACGGCCTCGGCTGCTCCGCCCACTGGTTCGAGTCGCACCCGACGTTCGACAACGGCGGCATCGTCGCCATGGGCTACTACGAGCACGGCACCCGCTTCTTCAACATCACGAGCAAGGGCAAGATCCAGGAAGCCGGTGTGTTCCTGCCGTACGCCGGATCGACGTCCGCCGCCTACTGGGCGAGCAAGAGCCCCAAGAACGACCTCGTCTACGCGGTCGACTACACCAGGGGCATCGACGTCCTCCGCTACACCGGCAAGGCCATCGACGGTGGCGGCGGCGGTGGCGGTGGTGGCTGCAGCGACAAGCGGCCGTACGTGAAGATGGCCGCGAAGCCCTACCGTCCCGTCCGCGGCAGCAACTTCAACTTCGTCGTGCGCCTCGCGGCGTGCGAGCGCAGCAACCTGAACCCCGCCGGGACGAAGATCATCCTCAAGCGCAAGAAGGACCGTAAGTACGTGAACGTCGCGCAGAAGACCTTCGACAAGTCGTGCAGGGTGGTGTTCCCCCGCAAGGCGGACTTCAAGTCGGCCAAGTTCAGGGCGTTCTGGCCCAAGCAGCGTGAGGGCTACACCGCCGGTCGCTCGCAGGAGATCGTCGTCAACACCCGCGGCGGCTAGACACCGAGCAGACACGAGAAGGGGCGCCCGAGTGGCGCCCCTTCTTCGCGTCCGAGCTAGGGCTCCTGGGGCGCCGCGGCGTCCGGCTCGTCGACGACGTCGCGCCGGCGCAGGAGGAACAGCGCAGGGATTCGCAGGACCGACGCCGCCACGATCGCCGCGGCGACGCTTCGCACCGCTCCGATCGCGCCGAGGACCGGGCCCCCGAAGATCTGGCCGAGCCCGTCCATCTGGCTCGCCGCGGAGTTGATCGTCGCCCGCGAGGCGGGCTGCAGTCCCCGGTTCACCCACGCCTGGAACAACGGCAGGTGCGTGTAGCGGAGCAGGTCGACGAACCAGAACGCAGCCACGGCCGCCGCGAACCCGCCGGTGAGACCGAACGCCGCGGTCGTCACGACGAGCAGCACGTTCACGCCGATCAGCGCGCGCACGATGCCGGGCCCCCGCACGACGTCGACGCGCTTCTTGACGACCTCGATCGCGGCGATGCCGAGCAGCAGGCCGACCGCGTTGATCACGCCGAACCACACGATCGGGTCGAGTCCCGCGAGGCGCGGAAGGCCGATCCCTTGCAACAGGTGCAGCTCCCACAGCCGGTCGAACGTCTCGGTGGACGCGCCGTGCAGCGCGGAGACGACGAGCACGGTCACGAGGACGGGCCGAACCCGGATCATCGCCCGCGCGCCGCGCAGGCTCTCGGTCATCGACGCGACGACCGACCCGTGCGAGGCGGGGCGGGTGAAACCGGTCTCCGGCATCGCGACGACGAGGAAGAACGACAGCAGCACGAAGACGACGCCCGCCGCGAAGATCGGCATCCACAGCGCGACGCTCCCGAGCGCGACGCTCGCGACGATCCCGCCGAGCGCGGTGAAGCTCGCCAGCTGCGCGCCTCGCAGGTACAGGCCGGCCGCGGGGGCCTCTCCCACCTCGTCGGTCACCCACGCGACGTTCGCGCCGCTCACGAAGGTGTAGCCGAGGCCCCATACGACTTGTCCCAGCAGGATCGGGACGAAGCGCGGGAACGACGCCTCGATCATGAAGCCGACGCCGGTGAGAAACGTCCCAACGATCACCGAACGACGGCGGCTGATCGTGTCGGCGAGGATCCCGGTGGGAACCTCGAACAGGAACGTCGTCGCCTCGAGCGCGGTGCCGACGAGGACGAGCTGGAGAGGGTCGAGCCCGGCCGAAGAGATCCGGTACACCGACGCGAGCGTCGCCATCGTGTAGAAGGCGAACCCGGTCACGGCCTCGATCGTCAGGTAGATCGCAGGCGCGGAACGACGATCACGGGCGGTTCGCACGGAGAACTTCTACCGGTCGAGCAGCGTCGCGTCGATCCAGTCGACCGTGCGCGCCGCGACCTCTTGCCACGCGGCCTTGGTCGTGCGGCCGGACGATGCGCGGACCTTGAACGAGTGGTCGCCGTCGTCGATCACGGCGATCGTCGCGTCGACGCCGGTCTCCGCCACGACCTCGCGCAGCGTGTCCAGCGGGCAGAACGGATCCCGCGTCCCCTCGACGAACAGCATCGGGACCTTCACGCCGGGCAGGTGCGCCTTCCTCACGCGCTCCGGACGACCGGGCGGATGAAGCGGATAGCCGTGGAAGACGAGGCCGTCGGCGGTCGCACCGGCGGCGACGGCCTGCGACGCGATCCGGCCCCCCATCGACTTGCCTCCGAGCACGAGCGGACGGTCGCCGGCGCGCTCCCGGGCCGTCTCCGCCACCGTCCGCCACGTCTCCTCGAGAACCGCGGCCTTGTCAGGCGCCTTGCGTCCGGCCTGCATGTACGGGAACTCGAACCGCAGGCACAACCGGCCGGCCGCGGCGAGAGCTGTGGACTGGAACGTCATGAAGTCGCTGCGCATCCCGGCCCCCGCGCCGTGCGCGAGCACGACTACCCCTCGGCCGTCTTCGGGACCTTCCTCGAGGAGCGGGTGCACCTCAGGCGATCGGCGGGGCTTCGAACGTCCGGCGGCGTCCCGCCTGGTCGACCTCGTCGGCCTTCATCGCGCGGCGCACGCGGCGGACGTCCTTCAACGGGACGAGCGCGACCGCGGGGCGGGCGGACCGGAGCTGCTCGATCTGACGCTCCTTCTCGTCGAGCTGGGCGGACACTCGACTGACGCGGTTGCGAAGCCGCTCGACCACCGTCTCGAGCTCGAGGATCCGCATGACGCCGGCGAGGTTGATCCCCTCGTTCGTCAGCTCCTGGATGCGGCGCAGCAGCTCGATGTCCTTGGGCGAGTAGCGACGGGTGTTGCCGCTCGTCCGGCTCGGCGACAGCAGGC
>DASQEJ010000305.1:0-3921 GCA_035633715.1 Actinomycetota bacterium
CAAGGCCGAGGACGTCGAGCCGCGCTACATCGCCGCGCTGCAACGCGTGACCGATATAGCGCGCGAAGGCGACCAGCTCGTCCTGACGGGTCCGGACGTCCGGCTCGTCTTCGAGGAGATCGCGCCGCCTCCTACCGAGCGCGTCGTCGGTCTGCGGTGGCGGCTGCGAGGACTGGTCACGGGCTTGGAGCCGGGGGCCGAGGTGCTGCCGGCGCACCCGGCGACCCTGACGCTCCACGAAGACGGCACGCTAGACGCGACGACGGGTTGCAGACGATTCAGCGGCACCTGGATCGAAGAGGCCGACACCATCCTGTTCACGCAGTTCGGCACCTCCTCGCTGGGCATGTGCGAGGAGAGCCTGAGGGAGCAGGACGGCTTCGTCGTGGGCGTGTTGGGAGACGGCTTCAAGGCCCGCGTGGAAAAAGGACGCCTCACCTTGTTCACCGTCAGAGGCGAGGAAGGCCTCGTCTACCGAAGGAGGTAGTCGCGGCGTTCGCGCCGATGGCGCGAGGCCCCTGTAACACTGCGCAAGTAGGTACGGCCAGACGTGGCCCGCGGAGGTCTGGATAAAGCAGATCGTGCGGCACCCGAGGGACATTGTCCACGGGCGGCTCAATTCGGACGAGGAGACTGCACAAATAGTGAGTAAGGCGCCCGCTATCGGTGACCTTCTTGAAGAGTTGTCGGCACATCAGCATCCGCGTGCTCCTTCCCAGATACCGCTCGATCCCACTTCCACTCGGTCAAAGCAGCGCGAACGTCAGAATCGTTGGACGTGATCGCGTAAGGCCGGTCGTTGCCCTTTACGAGGTATTGAACGCGCTGTTAGGTTGATTGAGGACGAACTCCGAGTGTGGAGAGGGATGAGGATGCCGTCGAATCCGGTGACGCTGCAGGTTCAAAAGGGCGCAGGAGCGTTCTGGTGCTTTTCGAATGCGAGCTACTTGCAGAGGGTGACGCTGGAGATATCTGCATCAAATGAGAATCCGTACGTCTTCGAAGGGTCGGGAGAGGGCCAACTGATGACGTGCGACCGATCCGGCGGGCCCACCTTGCCTTTCACCGAGCCGGCGGACTTCACGGTCACCGCAACGTTCGAGTATTCGGAGACTGTGGATCCCCCGCAGTTCAAGATGGCGCACATCCTCAAAGAGCCCGTCGTCGACAGGACGACGTCCCGGTACATAGCCCAGGTCGAGTCCGAGGACTCGACCGACGAAGACGACAACGACTCTTGGCTGCAGGTCGTCTCCTGGGCGCGGGGGGCGTCCGCCGGACACGCCGGCTAGAGGAGGACTCCCAGGAACCACACGACACACCTCGTCTCTGGCCTCAGCCGAGAAGTTGCCGCTAACGCGGGAAACCAGTTCGTGGGCGGTACTGGGATCGAACCAGTGACCTCTGCCGTGTGAAGGCAGCGCTCTCCCGCTGAGCTAACCGCCCGGGGGCCGTGATTCTAGCTGCGGCTCCCGACGTCGGTCGCTACGGGCACTCGGTGCGGACGCGCGCAATCCCGTTGTCGTCGACGTAGACGCCCGAGATCTGACCCGCAGCGACGGGGCCGGCCGCGAAGCCGCGGCCGCGAGGCCGTCCCGGATCCTCAAGCCCACCGACCTTACGGACGCGGGTCGAAGCAGCTCGTGATCGTCTTGATCGGTCCCTCGTAGCCGAGGACGCACGTGACGGGATAGATCGGGTCGTTACCCGGAGCCGGGCACGGCTCCTCCTCGCACGTTGCGTGCGCCGCGGGGGCCACGCCCAGCAACGCAACCGCCGCCACGGCTGCGGCCGTCATCCTCGATCGCCTCACGATGTCCTCCTTCGTCCGCTTGCCTTCCCCACACCATGCGACGCGGCCGGCCGCCCTCGCGCAGGGTGGCCACCCCCGGCCGTGATTCTCCGCTATCCGATGTTCGAGCAGGTGTAGCCCGGGTCCTGTCCGCCGCTGCCGACGAAGTCGCCCGTCCACTGGACCAGGCACCTCGTCAGACGACCGATGTCGTCCGGCGACAGCGGCATGCAGTGCTGCTCCTGGGGTCCCGCGGGCGCGAGCGGAACCGGCGCCAGCAGCGCCGCGCCGAGCGCGACGCCGACGATCCCTCCTCTCGTCCACGCCAAACGTGCCGACGCAGACATTCGAGACGGAAGGGCCGGAACTTCAGTGGGGGCCGACGGCGTCCCCGGCGAGGGGCGACCGTCGCGTCCACGACGCGCTCGCCCGAGGACGAAGCGAGACCGGCCGCCTGTGCTAGGAAGTGCCATCCACTGCGGGCGCGTGGGGACGAGCGAGAGGAGCGGGCATGGCGGAACCCTTCCTGGGCGAGGTGCGCTTGATGGCCTTCACCTACCCGCCCCGGGGGTGGGCGTCGTGCAACGGTGAGCACTTGCCGATCGCCCAGAACCAGACCCTCTCCGGGTTGCTGGGGACGACGTTCGGAGGCGACGGGCAGACCACCTTCGCGCTACCGAACTTCCAGGGTCGCGTCCCGATCCACGCCGGCAGGGGCCGCCGCCTCGGAGAGGCAGGCGGATCCGAGACGGTGGCGTTGACGGAGGAGCAGATGCCTCACCACTTCCACACCATGTACGCGTCGACCGCCCGCGCCGTCGCGACCCGTCCCCCCAACGCAGTGCTCGGCGCGGTCGCCGGCGCGTACGGGAGCCCCTACTCGTACCGAGGCAACGTCGCGCTGCACCCTGCGTCCGTGAGCGACGCGGGCGGGGGCAAGCCGCACGACAACATGCAGCCGTACCTCGCGCTGACGTTCTGCATAGCGCTCGAGGGCATCTTTCCGCGAGAGGACTAGGAGGCTCGCGATGTCGGACCCTTACGTCGGTGAGATCAGGATGTTCGCCGGAACGTTCGCGCCCGAGGGGTGGGCCGACTGCAACGGCCAGCTGCTCGCGATCTCGAAGAACAGTCTGCTCTTCCACGTCATCGGAACAACCTACGGAGGCGACGGCGCGTCGACGTTCGCGCTGCCGAACCTGCAGGGACGGTTGCCGCTCGGCACAGGGACGGCCCCCGACAGCGGCCGGACGTACTCGCCGGGCGAGCGTGGCGGTGAGAACGAGGTCACGCTCACGCTGGACGAGCTCCCCGTCCATAGGCACGCTCTGGTCGCGAGCCGTGACCGCGGCAGGGAGTCGACCCCCGAGAACCGGCTGCTCGCCGACGGCTGGGACGTGAGCCTCTTCGCCGACGGCGCACTCACGACCAGGCTCGACCACCGGGCCGTCGACCCCGAGGGCGGCCCGGTTCCCCACTCGAACGAGATGCCCTACCTCGTGATCCGGTTCGTCATTGCGCTCGACGGCATCTACCCGATCCCCGGCTAAGGAGAAGACGTGTCGGAGCCGTTCCTCGGAGAGATAAGGATGTTCCCGTTTCGGTACGCACCTCGCGGGTGGGCGTTCTGCGACGGACAGGTGATGCACATCGCGCAGAACAGCGCGCTGTTCTCGCTCGTGGGCTCCACGTACGGAGGGGACGGTGACCGGACCTTCGCGCTGCCCGACCTCCGGGGCCGGGCCCCCGTCCACACCGGCGTCGACGAGTCCGGCACGAGATGGACCCTGGGAGCCATCGGCGGGTGGCAGGAGGTCTCGCTCAACCGGTGGGAGCTCCCCGCGCACACGCACGAGGTCGCGGCCACCGAAGAGACGGCGAGGCAGCTCGTGCCGGGGCACGGCCACGCCCTGGGCCGAGCCGACGGCGGGGCGGCCTACGTCTTCCCGCCGCGAGAGCTGACGCCGATGGCGAGGGAGGCGCTCGCACCGGCGGGCGAGGGCCAGCCGCACGACAACATGCAGCCGTACCTGACGACGAACTTCTGCATCGCGCTACAAGGCGTCTTCCCGCAGCGGCCTTCGAGCCCATAGGGCCGGCGCCGGCGAAAAAACGACCTACACCGTGTG
>DASQEJ010000306.1:0-3496 GCA_035633715.1 Actinomycetota bacterium
TATCGGGCTCCCGGAAAGCGCGAGGGATGCCGCATACGCAGCTTTACGATTGGCAGGGCAGATCGAGGATCCTTACGAAATCGCTTGTATGCACCTCACCCTTGCCCGCACTCTCATGTACGAGGGCAATTTCGACTACGCTTTGACATCAGTGCGGCGAGCACATGAGACGTGCTCGGCCGGAGGGTGGCCCAACAAGGCAGCGAGAGCGAAGATCGCGGAGGGCATCATCCTTTCGAAGAAGCGCGATTACGAACTAGCCCGGAACCAGCTTTTCGGCGCACTCGAGCTCCTTTCCCAATCCCCGGATCGTCTCGATGAGGCACTAGCCCTCAACGAGTTGGGGAGGGTGATGCGCCAGCTCGACGATCTGCCGGATGCCGTTGCGCACCTTGAACGCGCCCGCTCCCTATTGGAGCAGGGGGACGTCTTGGAGCAAGCGTTCAACGAACGAGAGACGGGCATATGTCTTTCACGCCTTGGTCACGCCGAGGCCGAGATGCACCTTCGCCGCGCCTTCGACCTTTATCGAGCGTCGGGTGCCTCGGATGATCTCGCTGCGACATGCAAGGCGCTCGGTGATCTGTACCTATCCCGAGGGGACACGACCGAGGCCATCTCCATTCTTCAGGAAGGGTTGGAGTACATCGAGTTCCGGTCGCAGTAAACGACCCATAAACCATCGTGATCGTCGTTCTTCATTCCGCGGCGGCTACTCGGTCTCCCATTCAACATTCTCGATACTCAACTGCGCGAGGTCCCACGGCCGGGTAACTATCCCAACACCGCGCGACCATCTACCTCCCGTGGAGTGAGCTCTCTCAAAGGGGCGGAACGAACTTCTTCCCGCGCTTCGCGTGACCGGCCAGCGGACCCGACTTCTCGAACCTCGGCCTGGCGGCGTCTTTCGCCATCTCCCTCCACTCTCTTCCCAGCACCATTGCGGCTGGGCCAGAAGCTTTGAGCCCGGTGTCGGGTCGAGGTCGGCTCGGCCGCACGTCATAAACGCGTGCTGAGTTTTTGCTGAGTCGCGCTCGTTTCGTGAGCGCCGGCGGCGATGCCCAAACCCGCGCTAAGCAGCGGAAACGGCTAGTGGACCAGAGGAGATTCGAACTCCTGACCTCACCCGTGCGAGGGGTGCGCTCTACCAACTGAGCTACTGGCCCGCGGCGGTCCAGTCTATCCGGCCGGGTACTCCCCCAAGCCCTGGTCGGGCGCTCGGTCCTCGGCCCTCGCCGACTTCGGGTCGCCCTGGTCCCCGTCCAGCGACGTCTGCACCACCCATCCGAACTCGTCGGGGAACCGCGGCACGTCTTCGGCGCGCAGCCGGATCGCGATCGCGTCGCCCGCGATCTCGAGGCTCCCGGGGAAGCTCTCGTCGAGCGTGCTCCCGCCGAAGTCCGTGCGCTCCCCCACGATCGACGCATTCGGGCCGACGTCGAGGTTCGCGGTGATCAGGTACGTGCTGTCGCCGTCTTCGTAGACCTCCCAGCGGATGCCGAACGCGCCGTCGGTGACCTCGTCCGGGACCTGGCCGGCGAGCTTCGCCTCGAACACGATCTCGCCGTCCTCCTCCCGGACCTCGGCGGACTTGATGTCCGCGAGCGTGAGGTCCACCGGGGGGTTCTTGCCTTCGCCGACGAGGGCATCGCCCCCGGGATCGTCGAACGTCCGCACGGGCTCGGCCTCGCCCGTGAACAGCAGCACGACGACCGACGCGACGGCCGTCAGGACGACCGCGAGCACGACGTAGAGCCTCTTGCGATCCACGCCTACTCCGTCAACAACGATCCGTGCCGCTGCAAGGCCTCGCGCAGCGAGCTCTGGATCGTCGACGTCGTGAAGTCCCCGCGGGTCCGCTCGATGATCGAGCGCGCGACGTCGGTGAGCCTGCGGAGCCCGAGCGTGATCCCGTCGGGATAGTCCATCGACACCAAGACGTAGTACATGTCGTCGACGGCGCGCAAGAGCTCCTCGCAGCGGGCGAGCTCGCCCTTGCGCATGAGGTCGAGGATGTGACGGCGCATCTCGCCGATCGACTCGGCCATCCCTTTGAGGTACGCGGACGCCGGCACGCCGACCTCGTCGGGCGTCGGGAACGCGGCTCCCGTGATCAGCGCGAACGTGATGCGCGCCTCGGTCAGCTCCTTCTCGGCGTCGTGCACGAACCCGGCGTGCAACATGTCGGGGTGGTCGCCGAGCGCGGAGCGCGCGTCGTCGACGTGGGCCTGGGCCTCGTCGAGGAGCGCGGTCGCCGCGTCGGTCTCGTACCGGTGCAGAGCGCGGATCGCGTTCCCGCACGAGCGGATCGCGCTACGGCTGCTGACGAGCCCCCGCTCGCGCGCCGCCGTCTTCGCGTCGAGCGTCGCGCGCAGTGAATCGGCGATGGGCGTGAAATCCATGCCCCGCACCCTAATTGCCGCAGGCGTCAGGCGTGTCGGCGCAGGTCCTCGAGGTCTTCGTCGTCGTAGAACGAGCCGACGTCACGCCGGCCCAGGGGCTCGACCTTCGTGAGGCGCTCGTTCCGGCGTCGCTTGGCCTCGACGAGCAGAGCGACGTACAGCACGAGCGAGAAGTCGAACGCGATGTGGACCTCCCACATCGACCCGCCCGCGAACAAGGCGACGACGCCGGACAACGGAGCGGCGACCGCGAGGAACGCCAGGATGCGGATGCGACGGAGGGTCTGCTTCTGGTACGCAGCGCGCGCCAACCGATCCGAGCGCGCGGGCACGAGCACGTAGCGCGGCTGCGACGCCTTGGGCGCGAGGAGGCTCATGCGTCGCCTCCACCCCTCGGCGGAAGAAAGCGGAGCGTCTTGTCTGGCCCGCAACGCGGCAGGCAGGAAAACGCCGATCCAAGCAAGCGCGAGCGCGCCCAAAAATAGTGCCGTCAAGAGCTCTTCCCCAAGCTCAGGCCTATAAGCTCCCGTCACGCTACCGCCGCCCCATGGCGTTTCCAAGGATTTGACGGCAAAGGAGCCTCGATGCCTTCGCGACCACAGATATCGCCCTCACACGAGAGGGCCTCGGAGATCGCGTGCGACGCGCTCGTGGTGGGCGCGACCGCCGGCGCGGGCGGGGCCGAACTCTCGGGCGGTGCGGCGCAGGAGGTCGACGCCGCGCTCGAAGGTCGTCTGAGCGAGCATCTTCGCGACCTCGCGTTCAAGGCGAAGCCGGGAGACGTCGTGACGGTTCCGACGCTGGGGCGGCTCCCCGCGAAGATCGTGGCGGTTGCGGGCCTCGGCCCCGCCGGAGAGGCGGGCCCGGCCGAGATCAGGAAGTCGACGGGGGCCGCGGTCCGGCGACTCGCCGACGCCGCGACGATCGCCGTCGCGGTGCACGACCTCGTCGACCATCCCGGGGCGGCGCGCTCGGCGCTCGAAGGCGTGCTGCTCGGCTCGTACAGGTTCACCGCGTTCAAGTCCGACCCGCGGCCCCCGAAGCTCCAGTCGGTCCAGGTCCTCGGCGCGGCCGAAGCGGACCTCGAGGCGGGA
>DASQEJ010000307.1:0-3447 GCA_035633715.1 Actinomycetota bacterium
GGCGCCACCGGTCACGACCACCGATACGCCGGCGGTGTCGGAAGCCGTAACGGCTCCGGCGATCGCCGTGGCGCTCACGACCGCGTCCGCGACCACGTCGGTTCCGCGGGCGTCGATCTGGACGACGACGGAGTCGCCCGCGTCGAGGGGGCCGAGCTCGAACGAATGTGAGGCGCCCGCGCTCGAGGCGGGGGCCGGGAAGGCCGAGACGAGCTCGAGCTCGCGCGGCAGGGTCACGTCGAGCGTCGCCTCTTCAACCGTGCCCGTCCCGGTGTTCGTCACCTGGGCGACGACGACGGTCTCGCCGCCCATCTCGATCGTCGTGGGCTCCGCCGACAGGATCAGCGCGAGCGACTCGCGCTCGGGCGACGCGGTCGGAGACGGGGTGGCGCCGGACGCCGACGGGCTAGGGCTGGCGCCGCTGGGCGACGGGGACGGCGACGGCGTCTGCGCGAGTGCCTGGGGCACGAGCAGGGCGGCCCACGCGAGCAGCAGCACCGCTGCCGCCGAAGCCACGCGAGACCGGGTCACCGTTTCTCCTGTCACATAGGGTCTACTGCTGGAAAAGAATGGTATACGGGAACTCCGGCCCCGCCTAGGGGTTTCCGCCCGGCCGGCACACGGCCGAATATCGCCCCTCGACCCCTCAAGTTAGGGGATTTCTGTGACTACAGTCAACGCTTGATCGATGTTGTCCGGTTTGTCCGGATGGGGCTGCGCGCGACGTGGCTATCCTCGGCCTCCGGATGGACTTCTCGATCGAGCACTCCTTCGACGCCCCCGTGACTTCCCTCGCCGACGCGCTCCTCGACCGGAGGTTTCAGGACTCCTTGGGCCCGGTCGGCAAGCTCTCCGAGCGGAAGGTCCTCTCTCAGGAGAAGACCTCGGCCGGAGGCGTGGTCCGCAGGGTCCGGTGCGTGCTCGGCGTCGACGTGTCCGGGCCGGCCCGCAAGCTCATGGGCGACGGCGACCCCGCATGGGTCGAGGAGTCCACGTGGGATCCCGCGGCGTCGCGCTGGGACTGGGTCATCCACCCGGAGGTGGCCGGGCACCTCCTGACGGCGTCGGGGACGATCGACGTGACCGGCGACGACCGTCGCTCGACCCGCCGGGTGACCGGCCGGATCAAGGTCCACGTGCCGTTCTACGGGGGCCGGGTCGAGGGGTGGATACGCGACGGCATCGAGGCCGCGTACGAGGAGGAGGCCGCGCGCCTGGCCGACTGGCTGGCGGGGTGAGGATCGAGCGGCTCGCGTCGGGCGACCGAGACACGGTCGCCGCGGCGGCCGCGCTGTTCGACACGCCGCCGCGGGCGGAGGCGATCGAGCGGTTCCTCGCCAGCCACACGCACCACCTGCTGATGGCGTTCGAAGGCGAGGGCCCGGTCGGATTCGTGACCGGCGTCGAGACGACGCATCCCGACAAGGGGACCGAGATGTTCCTGTACGAGCTGTCGGTCGCGCCGGAGCACCGCCGGCGCGGCATCGGCACAGCGCTCGTCGCGGAGCTCGGTCGTCTTGCCCGTGAGCGCGGCTGCTACGCGATGTGGGTCGCGACCGATACCGACAACACCGCGGCGATCGCGACGTACCGCTCGGCGGGGGCGTCCGAACCCGAGGCCGTCGTCGTGCTGGACTGGACGTTCGAGGGGTCGCAGGAGACCTAGACGGCTCGCTCACTAGCCGGCGCGCCGCAGTAGGTTCGGGAGAGATGGCAGGCGGACGGCGGATCGGTTGGGCGCTCGTGGCGGTCGTGCTCCTGTGGGGGCCGCAGCCGGCCCCGGCCGCGCAGACCTCCGACCGCATCGTCTACACCACGCACGTCTACGGGGGCCGGAGCGCGACGTCCGAGATCTTCACCGTCGCCCCCGACGGAACGGCCCCCTCCCGCCTCACGCGCAACCGGAGGTTCGACCTCGAGCCCGTGTGGTCGCCGGACCGGTCGCTGATCGCGTACGTCCACCACGACGAGCCGCGCAACCCCGACGTCTGGGTCATGGCCGCTGACGGAAGCGACAAGCGCAGGCTCACACGCGGGCCCCGCGACGACGAGTACCCGCAATGGTCGCCCGACGGAAGCCGGATCGCGTGGTTGAAGACGCGCGGGGACTCGGTCCAGGGCGAGATCCGCGTGATGGACGCGGACGGCTCGGACAAGGCACGGCTCGTCAGGTACGGGACGTGGCCGCAGTGGTCGCCGGACGGGACGGCGATCGCGTTCATGCACAAGAGACGATGCGACTTCTGCTCGCCGGACTGGGAGATACGCGTGGTCGACGTCGCCACCGGCGAGGTCGAGCGGCTGACGGACAACCGCGTCGACGACGTCGACCCGGTGTGGTCGCCCGACGGCGAGACCATCGCGTTCACGCGGACGCGCGACGACGGAGGCGACCTCTTCACGATGTCGTCCGACGGCTCGGCCCAGGATCGGCTCACGTCGGAGGCGGGCTACGCGTTCGCGCCCGACTGGTCGCCCGACGGTTCCGAGATCGCGTTCAGCCTCCTCGTCGACTGGGACGACTTCGACACGCAGCTCGCGGTCGTCGACGTCGCGTCGAAGGAGGTCCGCCGGCTGACCGATCCCGAGGCGGGCGGCGTCTCGCCCGACTGGTCTCCGGACGGGGGCCGCATCGCGTTCCTCACGTTCTTCGAGACGAGGTGGGAGATCGCGGTGATCGCGCCCGACGGCACCGGATTCACGCCGGTCAGCGATACGGAGGGCGACAAGTACTCGCTCGACTGGTAGCGGTGGGGCTTCCCGTTACGAGTCCGTAACACTCCAGAAACGGCCGGGAAATGGCGCCCGCGTACGGTGGCTCCACGTCAACCAGACCGTCCGTGGATCCGCGAAACAAGGAGGAGATGCATGGCAGCCACTCCGTCCGACGTCCTGAAGCTGGGCCAGCAGTCCGGCGCCCAGTTCGTAGACATCCGGTTCTCCGACCTCCCGGGGCTGATGCAGCACTTCTCCATGCCGTTCGAGGAGTTCACCGAGGACGCGTTCGAGGAGGGCTTCGGCTTCGACGGCTCGTCGATCCGCGGCTTCCAGGAGATCCAGGAGTCCGACATGATCCTGGTCCCCGACGCGGAGACCGCGGTCATGGACCCGTTCCGCCAGCACCCGACGATGATCATCCACGCCTACGTGAAGGATCCGCTCACCGGCGAGTTCTATTCACGCGACCCGCGCTACATCGCACGCAAGGCCGAGGACTACCTCAAGGGGACGGGGATCGCCGACGTCGCGTACTTCGGTCCGGAGGCCGAGTTCTACATCTTCGACTCGATCCGCTTCGACCAGAACCAGCACTCGTCGTTCCACTTCATCGGCGCCGTCGAGGGCGTGTGGAACTCGGGGGCCGAGGAGGGGGGCCGGAACCTCGGCTACAAGCCGCGCTACAAGGAGGGCTACTTCCCGGTCCCGCCGATGGACCACTACCAGGAC
>DASQEJ010000308.1:0-1832 GCA_035633715.1 Actinomycetota bacterium
GAGCTCCTCGAAGTCCTTGGCCGTCGCGGTGCGCGGGTTGGGCCTCTGGTCGTCGCCGGGCCCGTAGGCGCCCTGGCTGTGCGAGATGATGTTGTGGACCCTCCAGCAACGGCCCGGGACGCGGTCGCCGACGGACGCCCCAGGCTCGGTCGTCGCCTGCCGGTACGGACAGGCGGGCGTGAGGTTTCGGATCCAGCGGGAGTTGAACTGCGGCAGGACCTCCAGCAGCTTCTCGAGGTCGCTCGTTCGCGCCGAGATGATCCCGATGACGGTCGCGCCCCGGTCGACGAGCGTCGTCAGGTCGGCGCAGCGCGTCTCGAACAGCCGCGAGCGCTCGTCGAGGAGGATCGGGGCGCGCTCGAGGTTCTCGTCGATGAGCGAGGCGTTCTCGACCGTGAACCGGTTGACCGAGTCGAGGTTGTCGAGCGCGGCGATCAGGTCCTCGTCGACCTCGTCGAGCACATCCGACGACTCGTCGAGCTGCCGGATGCCCTCGGCCAGCAGCTCCTTGTCCTCGTTCATCGGCTCGAGCGCGCGGATGCCGGCCCGGATCGCCCGGACGGCCTCGTCCTCCTGGCCGCCGAAGCCCTCCGCGAGCGCCTCGAGCGCGGCCGAGAGGTTCTCGGGGTCGATCGCCTCGAGGAGCGGGAGCCCGGTGTTGAGGATGGTCTCTACCTCGAGCGGGTCGAGGGTGCGGTCCTTCGGGATCACGTCGCCGGCGGCGATCGCGGTGTCGTCGGGGTCGGCGGGGTAGGTCATCTCGACCCACTTCTCGCCGAACACGGTCTTCGCGCGGATCTCGGCCCCCGCGTTCGCGGGGATCTGGTCGATCGACTCGGGGAACAGGTCGAGACGGACGCGGCAGTCACCCTCCTGGACGCGCTCCAGCGTCCCGATCCGGCCGACGAGGACCCCGCGGAGCTTGACGTCGCCGCCCTCGCGCAGGCCCTGTCCGCAGTTCTCGAACTCCGCGAACGCGTTCTTCGTGTTCGAGCCGAGGTTGCCGGTGAGCGTGAGCCCGGTGAGCGCGACCGCGCCCGCCAGCAGCGCGAGCGCCAGCAATCCCACGAGTACGTGCCGCAGCCTTGTTATGTCGGTGCCTCCGATGCGTGTTGCGTTTGTGATCCGGTCGTTTGTTCGCTAGCCCGCGATCCGGACGGTGTCCGTGACCCCCCACATGAACGACGACATCATCAGGTTCAGGATGTTGACCGCCACGATCGACGCCCTGATCGCCTTTCCGACGGCGATCCCGACCCCGGCCGGCCCCCCCGAGGCGTTGAAGCCGTAGTAGCAGTGGATGAGGGCGACGGTGATCGCGAACACCATCGCCTTTATCAACGAGTAGAAGACGTCCTCCGGCGGCAGGAACAGCGAGAAATAGTGCGCGTAGGTCCCGCCGGACAGCCCCAGGAGCTTCGTGACGACCAGCTCGGTCGCGATGTACGAGGAGAACAACGAGATCAGGTACAGCGGCGTGATCGCGACGAGGGCCGCGATGATCCGGGTCGAGACGAGGTAGGGGACCGGCCGCACGGCCATGACCTCGAGGGCGTCGATCTCCTCGTTGACCCTCATCGCCCCGAGCTCGGCGGTGAATCCCGCGCCCACCTGCGCCGCGAGCGTGACGCCGGCGATCAGCGGCGTGATCTCGCGGGTGTTGGCGAAGGCCGAGACGAACCCGGTGAACGCCTCGGCCCCGATCAGCTGGAGGCCCTTGAAGCCCTCGAGCCCCACCTGCGTCCCCGTGAAGAACGCCATGAAGAAGATGACCCCGGCCGTCCCGGCGCCGACGATCAAGGCGCCCGAACCGAGGGTGATGTCGGAGATGA
>DASQEJ010000309.1:0-1516 GCA_035633715.1 Actinomycetota bacterium
CCGCAGCCGCACCCCCCGGCTTCGCCGGAACGGGTGCGTCCCCGAGTCGCGCAGGTCGCGGGCTATCCGGTACGCGAGCAGTCCCCCGCCGAGCGGGAGCACGAACGTCGCGTAGCGCAGCATCACGGTCATCGTCTCGACCGGGACGTTGAACAGCAGCGCCAGCACGTCGTTGCCGCCGGCGATCGTCAGGACCCCGAAGTACAGCAGGCCGGCGACTCCGACCGCGGTGCGCAACGGCGCGTCGCGCGGACGGTCGAGCAGGTGGTGCTCCTCCCTGTCGCCGGTGAGGCGCGCCTCGATGAACGGCCACAGCGCGAGCACCGTGAAGCCGAGTCCGGGGATCACGACACCCGGTATGAACGGCGACGGGATCAGGACGCCGAAGATCTCGACGTCGAACGGAGGGAACAGCCGCAGCGCGCCCTCGAGCCATCCGACGTACCAGTCCGGCTGCGACGCGGCGCTGACCGTCGTCGCGTCGAACGGGCCGAAGTCCCACACCGGGTTGATCTGGAACAGGCCGCCCATGAACGCGAGCACGGCCGCGGTCAAAAACAGCAGCCCCGCGGACTTGAACACCTGCGACGGCCACAACGCCTTGCCGACGACGTTGCCCTCTGTGCGCCCCGCGCCGCGGTGTTGCGTGTGCTTCTGGCGCACGAGGATCCCGAGGTGTGCGGTGATGCCCCCGATGATCAGCGCGGGCAACAGCATCACGTGGAGGACGAACAGGCGCGAGATGATCCCCTCGGTCGGGAACTCGCCGCCGAACACGAGGAACGCGAGATAGGGCCCGACGAGCGGGATCGATATCAAAACGGAGTACGCGATGCGCAACCCCGTGCCCGACAAGAGATCGTCCGGCAACGAATAACCCGTGAAGCCCATCCCGATCGCCAGTAGCAACAGACCGACGCCGACGAGCCAGTTGACCTCGCGCGGCCTCCGGAACGCCCCCGTGAAAAAGACTCTCATCGTGTGCACGACGATCGACGCGACGAACACGAGCGCGGCCCAGTGGTGGATCTGCCTCATCACGAGCCCGGCGCGCACCTCGTAGGAGATCCGCATCACGGACTCGAACGCGGCGGAGACCTCGCGTCCCTGCAGCGGTTCGTACGGCCCCTCGTAGATCACGCGCGTCGCGTCGGCCCGGTAGAACAGAGTGAGGAACACGCCGGTCGCGAGCAGGATCAGAAAGCAGAACAGCGCGATCTCGCCGAGCAGGAACGACCAGTGGTCGGGGAAGACCTTGCGCAGGGCCTTGCGGGTCCACGACGCGGCCCCCAGGCGCGAGTCCAGCCAGCGCAGCATCAATCGCCCTCGCTATCTAGATTCCAAAAGCCGGGCCCGACCGGCTCGGGGAAGTCGCCCAGCGCGATCAGGTACCCCTCCTCGTCGACGCCCATCGGGAGCTGCGGCAAGGGGCGGTCCGCGGGGCCGAACGTCGGGACCGCGCCGCGCAGCACGTCGAACGTCGACTGGTGGCAGGGGCACAACAGCTCGTGCGCCT
>DASQEJ010000310.1:0-2802 GCA_035633715.1 Actinomycetota bacterium
AGGGGGCCGAGGATCAGCGCCTCGGCGAACGCGGCCTGCGCCAGCCCGTCGGCGGCCTGCGAGGTCCACTGGGCGGACAGCAGCGTCCTGAGGTCGCGGTGCCGCAGCAGCTCGCGGACCTTCGCGCCCCCGGAAGCCGGGGCGCCGTTCACCGGCGCCCCGGGTGATCGGGAAGTGTGGCTACGGGCGGCGCTTCAGCGCGGGGTCGGACTCGAGCGAGAACGACGCGACGCCGTTCGTGCGGGGCACGTCGCCGATGATGAACTGCTCGACGAGCTCGTGGGCCTCCGAGTCCGTGTACTGCACCGGGGGCGACTTCATGAAGTACGCGCTCGGGCCGAGGAGCGGTCCGCCGACGCCACGGTCGAGGGCGAGCTTCGCGCAGCGGACGGCGTCGATGACCACACCCGCGGAGTTCGGTGAGTCCCATACCTCCAGCTTCAGCTCGATGTTCACGGGGATGTCCCCGAACTCGCGTCCCTCGATACGAATGTAGGCCCACTTGCGGTCCTTCAGCCACGGCACGTGGTCCGACGGGCCGATGTGGATGTCCTCCTTGTCGATGCCGTTGTCGATCTGCGACGTCACCGACTGGGTCTTCGAGATCTTCTTCGACTGGAGGCGAGACCGCTCCAGCATGTTCATGAAGTCCATGTTGCCGCCGAAGTTCAGCTGGTACGTGTGGTCGATCGTGACGCCGCGGTTCTCGAACAGCTTCGAGAGCACGCGGTGGCTGATCGTGGCGCCGAGCTGGCTCTTGATGTCGTCGCCGATGATCGGCACGCCCTTCTTGACGAAGCGCTGCGCCCACTCCTCGTTCGTCGCGATGAACACCGGCATGCAGTTCACGAACCCGACGCCGGCCTCGAGCGCCTGCTCGGCGTAGAAGCGCGCCGCCTGCTCGGAGCCGACCGGCAGGTACGACACCAACACGTCGGTCTGCGTGTCGCGCAGGACCTTGGCGACGTCGACGGGCGGCAGCGACGACTCGGTGACCATCTCGCGGTAGTAGTGGCCGAGGCCGTCGTAGGTGTGCCCGCGCAGGACCTCGAGCCCCGTCTGCGGGACGTCCGCGAACTTGATGGTGTTGTTGGGCTCGGTCCAGATGGCGTCCGCGAGGTCGAGGCCGACCTTGTTCGAGTCGACGTCGAACGCGCACGAGAACTCGACGTCGGAGACGTGGTACGGCCCGAGCTCGACGTGCATGAGCCCCGGAACGAACTCGCCGCTCTGCGCCTTCGCGTAGTACTCGATCCCCTGGACGAGCGACGACGCGCAGTTCCCGACCCCGACGATCCCCACCCTTACCTTGGCCATCCGGTTCCCCCTTCTCTTGACTGTCCTTGGTCGCACAGAAGCGACCGGTCTTGTTCTTGGCCGCTCGCCGAGGCGACCGGTCTCTAGATCCCCGAGGGGTTCGCGCTGCCGGTCTCCAGCGAGCGCTCCTCCCTGATCAGCTCGTCGATCCATGCGATGTCGTTCTCGGTCGCCGCCATCCCGTGGTTCTGCAGCGAGAGCGTGTAGCTGTCGATCCGCTCGCGGTAGTCGCGGATGTTCGCCTTGAACTGCGCGAGCTTCTCCTGGAGGTACGCCCTCCGCCGCTCGAGGAGCGCGAGGCGCGTCTCGGGCTGGAGGTACCGGAAGAACGCGAGCTTCAGCGTGAAGTGGTCGGCGTCGACGGCCGCGGCGGTCTCCTCCAGCAAGCTCGTGAAGAGCTGCTCGCCCTCGGGCGTGATCCGGTAGACGGTCTTGCGGCGCCCGGGCGACCGCGGCGGTGCGGCGTTGGTACGCGTGCGCCGGGCGCGCGGCGGGGTCGGCTCGGCGAGCTTCTCGATCGCGCCCGACTTCGTCAGGCGCCTGAGGGCCGGGTAGAGCGAGCCCCACGAGACCTGCCAGAAGGGGCCGAGCATCGCCCCGAGCTGCTTTCGCAGCTCGTAGCCGTGCATCGACTTCTCCTTGAGGAGGCCGAGCACCGGCAGCTCGAGCATCCCGGCCTGCTTCACTAAGAGCGCTGCTTGGAGTTCGGGGGTTCGTATCGTCTGGATATATCGAACCGATATATCACCACGATATCTCGACGCGCGCAAATAGTGCCGCGGCCCGGCGAGGAAATGGCGTCCGAACCGGGGTCCCGTACGGGTATCCGGGGTTTAGCATCACCGGATGGCCATCTCTGGGAGGTCGTTCGACCCCACTCGGACGCCTCCGCCCCCCTCGGGCCCCGTCGTCGACTACAGCCTCGCCCGGCGCGCGACGCTCAACAGCCTGCGGGGCGGCTCGCTCGACACGAGCGACGTCTGCGACGCCCACCCCGAGCTGATCCGGGCCGCGCGCAACATCGGCGAGGAGGCGACGAAGAAGTGCCCGGTCTGCTCGCACGAGGCGCTCCGCCTCGTCCGATACGTCTACGGCGAGGACCTCCGGCGCAACAACGGCCGGGTCGTCTACCCCGACGAGTGGCTCCGCGAGCTCGCGCTCCAGCACGACCAGTTCACCTGCTACGTCGTCGAGGTCTGCATCGACTGCGCCTGGAACCACCTCGTGCGGTCGTACATGGCGGGTCGCCGGTTCGGCCGCCCCGCCGGCCGCCCCGAGCGCAGCAGCGGGGGTTGAGCGACCGGTCGCCTCGGCGAGCGGCCGGGGCTGAGGTGACCTCCGGCGCAGCAGGATCGCTGCGTGGTTGGGGGGCAGGGGCCCGGGCCGCCGGCGCCGTCATAGCCCTCGGATACCTCTTCGGCCTCGTCGAAGGACCGCTCCTCGCAGTCGCGGGCGGGCTCGCCCTCATGACGCTCGGCCGGTCGG
>DASQEJ010000311.1:0-4416 GCA_035633715.1 Actinomycetota bacterium
CGTCCAGCGGCCAGTGGAGGTGGAACGCGAGGAACGTCACGTCCTCGTAGAGCCGGTCCGGGGGCCGCGTCACGATTCCCCCAGGCGACCACCGGCCAGGTCGACCGTGAACTCGCGGGCACACGACGGGCACGTCACGCCGGCCTTCGTGTGGCCTTCCTGGTTGATGCTGCGGTAGAGGTCCTGGAGGAACGCGACGTCCGAAGCGAACATGCTCTCGACGATCCCCGCGTGGACGTCCGTCAGCGTGCCGAGGCGCGTTATCACGCGTGCGAGCAGCACCACGGTGAGGTACGCGGGGTTCTCTCGCACGCGGTCGTCGTGGAGCGGGAGCAGCTCGTCGCGCGCGGTTGCGATCCTGATCGCGCCGCGCTTGTGGACGGTGCCGTCGCGGTCGACGTAGCCGCGCGGGAGCTCGAACTCGAACTCCGACACGAGCCGGTCCTCGCGGGGGACCTCCGGAGTCGCGAGCTGCGGATCCGGAGCGGCCCCCGGGTCGGCGAGGACGCCGCGTCTCATCACTCGACCTCGCAGGAGTCGTACGTGATCGTGAGCTTCTCGGTGAGGACGCTGGTGTCGCCGGCCTTCATCGTGCCGATCTCGAGGTTCTTCGGCCAGCAGTTCGTCAGCTTGTAGCGCTTCATCGGTGCGCCCATGTAGTCGTAGACGATCACCGCGCCGCCCCTGCGAGCCGCCTTCATGTCGCCGAGGCGCACCTCCTTGACCCACGTCTGGAACGCGGCGTCGTCGGTCAGGCCGCGCGTCATCGTGATCTCGCCGGCCTTGGGGCGTCCGGGCAGGAACGTGTTGACGTATTTCCCGTCGCCGGTGTTGTGCTTGAGCTCGATCGTGTCGGTCTCGAGCTTGAGTCCGCTCACCTCTTCGATCTGCTTGATGACCGTGTTGTCGAACTCGAACCCGAAGGACCAACCGACGGTCGAGTCGAACTCCTGTGGAAGCGGCATCTCGCTTACCTCCTGACTTGGCTACTCGGACGGACTTGGACGGTTACTCGGAGACTGCGCCGCCCCCGGAGACCTGCTGGACCCGGAAGACCACGAACTCCGCCGGCTTGACGGGCGCGATGCCGATCTCGCACGTGACGTAGCCCTTGTCGACCTGACTCGGAGGGTTCGTCTCCTCGTCGCACTTGACGTAGAAGGCCTGCTCGGGGTTCAGCCCGAACAGCGCGCCCTTGCGCCACTCGTTCGTGAGGAAGGCCGAGATCGTGCGGCGCATCTTCGCCCACAGCGCGTAGTCGTTCGGCTCGAAGACGGCCCAGTCGGTGCCTTCGAGGATCGACTCCTCGATGTAGTTGAAGAGCCGGCGGACGTTGATGTACATCCACGACTTGTCGGTGGTGGCGAGCGTGCGCGCGCCCCAGATCCGCGTGCCCCGGCCCGAGAAGGTGCGCAGGCAGTTGATCCCGTTCGGGTTGAGCAGGTCTTGCTCGAGGCTCGAGACGTTGCGCTCGAGGTCGACGAGGCCGCGCACGACCTCGTTGGCGGGGGCCTTGTGGACGCCGCGGGTGGCGTCGCTCCGCGCCCACACGCCCGCGATGTGCCCCGACGCCGGCATGCAGAGCCTCTTGTTCGAGGGGTCGAGGATCTCGATCCACGGCCAGTAGAGCGCGGCGAACTTCGAGTCGTGACCCGCTCTGTCCATCCGCCAGTCGTTCACCTCTTCGGCGGTGAGGTTCGGCGGGGCGTCGAGGATGGCCATGCGGTCGCCCATCTGCTCGCAGTGGGCGATCATCTCGCCCTGGATCTTCTTGACGACGTCGACGTCGATGTTGCCGTTTTGGTGCACGGCGCCGGACATGAGGTCGGGGACGCACAGCATCGTGACCTCGTCGACCGCCTCGAGTCCGGCGAACCCGGTGCGACGCGCGGAGCTCCCGATGTAGTCGTCGGGAGCAAGGACCTCGGGCGTCACCGCGGGCGCGGTCGCCAGCGTCACGGAGCCCGGCGCCAGAGCCTCGGTCGCGGTACCCGTCGCCACCTCCTCGACGGTGATGAGCTTCGACTTCTCGTTGACGACCGTGGCGACGTTCTGCTTCCCCTTCTTCGTGGTCAGGTTCGTGTGCGTCTCGACGGCGTCGCCCTTCTTCACGACGACGTCGAAGGTGTCCGTCGCGTCGCCGGCAGGCGGGGCGGCGGCGGGCTTCACGTCCACCGTGATGGGGGTGCCGTCGTCGCTGGGCTCCCGGGCCGCCACGCGCAGCGCCGGCACCTTCGCGTCCTTCGCGCTCGGCAGCTCGGCGCGCGCGGCGGGCGCGGGCGCGCCGTCCTCGCCGACCCGGACCACGTAGCAGGGACCGCCACCGTTCAGGAAGTAGCCGTAGACCGCGTGCGCGAGGTAGGTGCCTTCGACGAAGTCGTAGCCGTACTCCTCTCTGAACTCGGTCCAGTTCGTGATCCGCTTGGGCTTGAACGTGCCCTTGGAGGTGAGCCCGACGAACGCAGCGATCGCCGTCCCGACCCCCTCGATGGGCGCGGACTGCGCCGGCATCTCCTCGAGGTAGACACCGGGTGACTTGTAATCGACGGGCATGTCGCCTCCTCTTCGCGGTCGGGCTAGACGATCAGCCTGACGACTGCGACTGCCGGTGCGAAGGCTCCGGCGGGCACTCACGGGGGAGGCGTCGCGCGCCCGAAGGGGCAGCCGCGCGCACTAGTCGTTCCTGACGAGGTCGTAGTACGGACCGAACTCGGCTTCGACGCAGAGGTGGCCGAGCTTCGCGTGCTCCTGCGCCACGCCGTCGATCAAGTCCGCCATCGTCACCGCGCGGCCCCCGGCCGCAGCCCGGTACGACCCCGCCAGACACGCGTTGCGGATGTTGCCTCCGGTCAGCTTGAAGCGCGTGAGGAACGCCAGGTCTACGTCGTCGGTGCGCGGGACGGCCGGCGGGAGGTTCGTCGCCCACATCCGGGCGCGCTCGCGCTCCGCGGGCATCGGCAGCTCGATCACCGCGTCGAGACGGCGCGCGAACGCGGCGTCCAGGTTCCCCTTCAGGTTCGTCGTGAGGATCGCGACGCCGTCGAAGGACTCGATCCGTTGGAGGAGGTAGGCGACCTCGATGTTCGCGTAGCGGTCGTGCGCGTCCTCGACGCCCGACCTCTTGCCGAACAACGCGTCGGCTTCGTCGAACAGCAGGACGCCGTTGATCCTCTCGGCCTGGTCGAAGATGCGGTCGAGGTTCTTCTCGGTCTCGCCTACGTACTTGTCGACGACTGTCGCGACGTCGACGACGTAGAGGTCGAGGCCGAGCTCGTTCGCGACGATCTCCGCGGAGAGCGTCTTGCCGGTCCCGGACGGGCCGGCGAGCAGCGCGACGATCCCGCGGCCCCGTGCGCTGCGTGCCCCGAGGCCCCATTCGAACAGGACGCGGTCGCGGAAACGCGCGCGGTCGACGAGGTCGTGCAGCCGCGTCGCCACGCGCTCCGGCACGACGAGGTCGTCCCATCTAGCGCGCGGCTCGATACGGCGCGCGAGCCGCTCGAGAGCCGGGGAGCCCTGCAGCCGGGCGCCGGCCAAAAGGTCGTCGGTCGTGACCGCGCGTCGTGCCGCGGCCGCTCGGGCCGCTGCTGCTCTTCCTGCGGCCTCGATCTCGTAGGGCCCGAGTCGGAAGTGAGCGACCGGGCCGGCGTCGACGTCGCCGAGCACCGCACGCCACCTGGTGCTGCGTTCGGCGGAGGACGGAAGCGGAACGTCGACCACGACGGGGGGCTCCGGCGCCCAGCGCGGATCCCACGGTGTGGATCCGACGAGCCCCAGCGGAACGCGCTGTTCGATGGCGCTGCGCAAAAGAGCGGGCGCGCCGCCGGCCGGATAGGCGACGACGGCGCGGCCGGCGAGCCTCGCCTCGAGAGCCAGAGCCGGGCCGAAACGAGCGGGCTCCACCGCGGGGTCGACGCGGTCGAGGTCGACCACGAGCGGCGGGAAGCCCGCCTCCTCGAACGCGGCGGCCAGAGCGGCGGGCCCGGCCCCCCCGGGAGCGTCTTTCGCATAGAGAAGCCGCGCGCCGGATGCGACGGCATGGGCCGCTTTCGGCGGGGCGTCGGCGCCTCCGGCGTCGGTCGCCACGACCGCTCGCCACACCGCGCCGTCTGCCGCGTCGTCGCCGAGGAGGTGAGCGACCACGCGATCGGGGACCGACAGCGATCGCGTCAAGAACGGACGGTCGTCGTCGCCGAGGTGGACGAGGCCTCCCTCAACCAGGCGCGACGTCGGACCGAGCCGGGCGCGTTGCGTCGCCGGTCCCGCGGCGCCGCAGCACAGCTCGAGCGCGAGGGCGGGTCCGGCGTGCCGGCGCGTGACGTCGTCCTGCAGGTATGCGTAGAGGCGCTCGAACCGCGGCTCGATCTCGGGCGCGAGCGCGATGAGGAAGAGCTCGACGTCCAGCTCGTCGAGCTC
>DASQEJ010000312.1:0-3551 GCA_035633715.1 Actinomycetota bacterium
GCGAGGATGACCGCGTCCTGCTCCGCGGCGAGGCGGCGCACCTCTTCCGCCCACGCTCGATCGGTATGGGTCAGCGCCGCCGGCGACAGCACCATCTACAGATCCACCTCCAGAGCGACGTCGACCGAGCGAACGGAATGGGTGAGCGCGCCGACCGAGATGAGGTCGACGCCGGTGCGTGCGTAATCCTCGATGTTGTCGAGCTTGATGCCACCCGAGACCTCGAGCAACGCGCGTCCGGCAGTCGCCTCGACGGCCTTGCGCACGTCCTCGACGGTCATGTTGTCTAGGAGCACGATGTCGGCCCCCGCGTCGAGGGCCTCGTCGAGCCCGGCGTGGTCCTCGACCTCGACCTCGACCTTGAGCCCGTGGTGGGCCTTCGACCGGGCCGACCGGACGGCCGGGCCGATCCCACCTGCCGAGGCGATGTGGTTGTCCTTGATCAAGATCCCGTCGTCCAGTCCGTATCGGTGGTTGGAGCCTCCTCCAACCCTCACTGCGTACTTCTCTAGAACACGCAGACCGGGCGTCGTCTTCCTGGTGTCGACGAGACGGGCGTTCGTCCCGGCGAGGCTCCGGGCGTAATCGGCGGTGAGCGAGGCGACGCCCGAGAGCCGGGCGAAGACGTTGAGGGCCGTCCGCTCGGCCGTGAGGATCGACCGGAGGTTGCCCTCGACGCGGGCGAGGGTGTCTCCCGCCGCAGCGATCTGGCCGTCCTCCGTCTTCGGGTCCCACTCCGGGGGCCGGTCCGAGACCGTCTCGAAGACCAGGCCCGCGACTCCGAGACCGGCGACGACGAAGCTCTCACGGGCCTCGAGGCGCGCCACCGCGTAGGCCTTGGACGGGATGACGCTGGTGGAGGTGATGTCGCCGCGGCCGACGTCCTCGGCGAGCCAGGCGCGGACGAGTGGGCGGATGAGCGACAGATCGAGCTCGTTTTTCATCGGATACGCAGGTTACGAGGACCGGCGTGCTCCCGGGGCCGTCCCACCCAAGGTTATGCCGCTGCCCGGCAGCGCCATAACCTTCAGAGACGCTCTATGGAGTAGCCGGCCGACGCCAGGCGGCCCGTCACCTGCTGGATGTGGCTCGCGCCCTTCGTCTCGATCTGGAGCGTCACCTCGACCTCGTCCATGTGGACGGCCACGCCCTCGCGGTGGTGCTCCACGCCCATGACGTTCGCCCCCATGTCGGCGATCAGCCCCAGCAGGCGGTAGAGCTCACCGGGCTTGTCCGGGACCCTCGTCCTGAACGCGAGGTAGCGGCCCGACGCGCTGAGGCCGTGGCGCATGATGCGCAGCAACAGCAGGGGGTCGATGTTCCCGCCCGAGAGGACCACGACGACCGGCGGCGTGAGATCCCCGAGGCCCTGCGTGACCGCGGCGACGCCGGCGGCCCCCGCGGGCTCGAGCACGAGCTTCATCCGCTCGGCCGTCATCACCAGCGCCTCGGCGATCGCGTCGTCCGACACGCACACGACCTCGTCGACCTGCTCGGCGACGTGCGCGAGCGTCAGGTCCCCGGGGCGGTTGGCGGCGATCCCGTCGGCGATTGTCGACATCGAGTCGAGCGTGACCGGCGATCCCTGCTCGAGCGAACGCGGGAACGACGCGGCCCCCGACGCCTGGACGCCCAAGACGCGGGCCGAGGGCTGGAGCCCCTTCACCGCGGCTGCGATACCGGCGATCAGCCCGCCGCCGCCGACGGGGACCACGACGGTCCCGAGCTCGCCCATCTGCTCCGACAGCTCGAGGCCGATCGTTCCCTGCCCTGCGATCACGTGCGCGTGGTCGAACGGGTGGACGAACGTCGCTCCGGTGCGCTCGGCGTGCTCCTCCGCCGCCTTGAACGCGGCGCCGAAGTCGTGGCCCTCGAGCATCACGGTCGCGCCGTAGCGCTTCGTGGCCTCGGCCTTCGGGAGCGAAGCGCTCGCCGGCATGTAGACGGTCGCCTCGATCCCGGCGAGCGACGCGGCCAGCGCGACGCCCTGTGCGTGGTTGCCGGCCGAAGCGGCCACCACGCCCGCGGCGCGCTCGTCGTCGCTCAGTTGGACGATGCGGTTGTAGGCGCCGCGGATCTTGAACGAGCCCGTCCGCTGGAGGTTCTCGCACTTGACGAAGACCTCGTTGCCGCAGATGTCGGAGAGCGCGCGGGAGCGATCGACGGGTGTCTGGACGGCGACACCGCGCAGGCGCTCGCGCGCCTCCCGGATGTCGTCGAGGTCCACCAGCTCTACCTGGTGCGTCTTCACCACACGCATCGTGCCACGACACCCCGCACTTACGCGACGATGGAGCCGTGGACCGGACGTGGACCCCTTCTTCGTGGACGGCCTTTCCGGCCCAGCAGCAGCCGGAGTGGCCCGACGAGGCCGCGCTCAAAGAGGTTCTCGAGGAGCTCCGCGTGCTGCCCCCGCTCGTCTTCGCCGGCGAGGCGCGGTCGTTGCAGACGGCCCTCGCACGCGTCGGGCGCGGCGAGGCCTTCCTGCTCCAGGCCGGCGACTGCGCCGAGGCGTTCGGTGACTTCACCGCCGACGCGATCAGGGACAAGCTGAAGGTCATCCTGCAGATGGCGGTCGTTCTGACCTATGCGTCGGGGCTGCCGGTCGTGAAGGTCGGTCGCATCGCGGGCCAGTTCGCGAAGCCGAGGTCGTCGGCGAGCGAGGTGCAGGGGGGGACGACCCTGCCGGCGTTCCGCGGGCACATGGTCAACGACTCGCCGTTCGAGGCGGGCTCGCGGCGTCCGGACCCGAAGCGGCTCACGCGCGCCTACCACCAGTCCGCGGCGACGCTCAACCTCATCCGCGCGTTCACCAAGGGCGGGTTCGCCGACCTTCGCCAGATCCACGTGTGGAACCAGGAGTTCGTGGCCGCGTCGCGCCAGGGCCGGCGCTACGAGGCGATCGCGGGGCAGATCGAGCGAGCGCTCCGCTTCATGGCCGCCTGCGGCGTCGACCTCGACACCGACTCGGCGATGCACGAGGTCGACTTCTTCACGTCGCACGAGGCGTTGATCCTCGGATACGAGGAGGCGCTGACGCGGCGCGACAGCCTGACCGGCGACTGGTACGACTGCTCGGCGCACCTGTTGTGGGTGGGCGAGCGCACGCGCCAGGTCGACGGCGCGCACGTCGAGTTCCTCTCCGGAGTGAAGAACCCAGTCGCGTCGAAGATCGGCGCAGCCGTGTCGCCGGACGAGGTCGTCGAGCTCTGCGAGCGGTTGAACCCGGCGCGGGAGCCGGGACGTCTGACGTTGATCGCTCGCATGGGTTCGAGCCGCGTCGAGGAGGCCCTGCCCCCGTTGCTGCGCGCCGCCCGCGACGAGGGGCATCCCGTCGTGTGGACGTGCGACCCGATGCACGGCAACACGTTCACGACCGAGGGCGGGCTGAAGACGCGCCGGTTCGACGACATCCTCACGGAGATAAAGGGGTTCTTCGCCTCCTGCCAGGCCGAGGGCGTCACCCCCGGCGGCGTCCACCTCGAGCTGACGGCCGAGGACGTGACGGAATGCCTCGGGGGGGCCGAGGAGATCCTGGACCTGGAGGCCCG
>DASQEJ010000313.1:0-10636 GCA_035633715.1 Actinomycetota bacterium
TCCTCCGGGTACCTGAAGTGCGCGCGCAGGTCGGCGGACGGCACCTCGTCGGTGAACAGCTCCGGGAAGGCGGCGCGCCACGCCTGCGCGAGCGGGTCCTCCTCGTCGACGATGTAGAAGTCCATCGAGCCGTCGTACGCGTCGACGACGACCTTCACGCTGTTGCGGACGTAGTTGACGTTCCCGTCGAGGACGCCCGTGGCCTCCGGCTGGACGACCGACTCGCCGGCGTCGTACCGCTGCGAGTACGGGTACCAGGTCGAGGTCGTGTACGCGTCGACGATCCACACGAGACGACCGTCGACGGTCGCCACGTACGGGTCGGAGTCGAGCGAGAGGAACGGCGCGGCGCGGCGGACGCGATCCCTCACGTTCCGGTAGATCAGGACGCGCGAGTCCGGCTTGACCAGGCCGGACAGCAACAGGTTCGGGTCGCTCTCGCGCATCGCGAACGCGAGCTTGCGGAACACGTTCGACAGCTGGACTCCGCCCTCGCCGTCGTACTCGAACCGCACGAGGCCCTCGTCGGTCGGATAGTCGACCTCGGCCTGCCCCGAGTTGACGATCGAGTAGTCCGCGTCCTGGAAGCCCTCGCCGTAGTAGACGCGCGGCTGCTCGGCTTCGAGCGCCTCGGCCCCCGGCTCCGCGCGACCGGGGACGCCTCCGACGATGAAGTCGGGCTCGCCGCCGGGCCCGATCGTGTTCGCGAGGCTCGCCACGACGCCGTATCCGTGCGTGTACTGCAGGTGCTGGTTCTGCCATCCCTGCGATTGCTCGGGAAGGTCCGCGAGCGACAGCTCACGCGGCGAGATCAGGACCTGGCGCGTCTCGCCGTCGATCTCGTAGCGGTCGATGTCGACGTCGGGGAAGCGGTAGTAGAGACGGATGGCCTGCAGCTGCTCGTACGCCGCGGCCATCGTCGAGGGATCCCACAGCCGCACGTTGTTGAAGACGTTCTCGCTCGCCGCGATCCCCTCCTCGGAGATCTCGCCCACCGCGGGATACGGGCGGCTCTCGACCTCGCCGAGCCCGAACGCGGTCCGCGTGGACGCGATGTTGCGGGTGATGAACGGACGCTCGCGCTGGAGCTCCTGGGGGCCGACGACGACGCTCTGGATCACGGTCGGCCAGACGAACCCCGCGAGGAACGACGTCAGCACCCAGATGCCGACCGCGGCGAGCGGAAGCGCCACACGCCGGACCCTGATGTTCACGATGAACAACACGGCCGAGACGACGGAGATGATCGCTAGCAGGCGCAGCGCCGGGAGATGCGCGTTGACGTCCGTGTAGGTCGCGCCGGTGACGGTGCCGCGCTCGGAGAACGCGAGCCCGAACGTCCCGAGGTAGTACTGCACGGCCTTCACGAGCGCCATCACGCCGAGGAGCACCGACACGTGCGCGAGCGCACCGGGCGTCACGCCTCGGAGCCCGAGCTGAGGGCGCAGCGAGCCGTGGAACGCGTGCGCTAGGAGCGTCACCAGCAGCGACACGATCAGCGCGAACCACACGAGGTCGAGCGCGGTCCGGAAGAACGGGAGGTCGAAGACGTAGAACGCGACGTCGCGGCCGAACTGCGGGTCGCGCTCGCCGAACGGCACGCGGTTGATCCACAGCAGCACGGTCCTCCACGCGGCGCTCGCGCCGATGCCCCCGAGGACGCCGAGCCCGGCGGCGATGCCCAGCCGGAGCCACGTCAGGTAGGGCGTGAGGACTTCGCGGTACCGCTCCATCGGGTCGGCGAACGTCCGCCCCCCGACCGTGAACGCTCCGTACACGGGCGCGGCGCGCCCCGCCAGGAAGAGGTTGACCCACACGATCGCTCCGACCAGGATCGCCACGACGGCGCCGACGAGCGCCTGGGTGGCGATGCTCTTCCACAGGACCGACTCGAACCCGACCTCCTGGAACCAGAGCACGTCGGTGTAGAAGCGGGCGATCGAGGAGGCCGCGAACAGCAGCACGACGACGGCGACGAGCAGGATCGCGCGCCGGCGCTGGCGACGAGCCGGGGGGGCCATGGCCGGAGAGTCACGTCTAGCCGGCGGTCCGGCCGAGCCCGTCCCGCGTTATACGGACTTGTCGGCGGGCAGCAGCGCTCGGATGCGGCGGACTAGCTCCTCGGGGCTGAACGGCTTGCCCACGAAGTGGGCCCCGGGCCAATCTGAGTCGAGGCCACGCTCCATCCCGCTCAGCACCAGCACCGGGATGTCCCGCGTCGCCTCGTCCGCCCTCAGGGCGTGCAGGACCTGCTTGCCGTCGAGCTTCGGCATGATCTGGTCGAGCAGGATCACGTCGGGGTGCGACGCCCGGGCCGCGGCCAGCGCCTCTTCGCCGTCGGCGGCCAGGAGGAGCTCGAAGCCCTCGTCCTCGAGCACGATCTCGAGGGTCAGGCGGACGTTGAAGTCGTCCTCGGCGACGAGGACCAGCGGCCGGGTCACCGGCCTAGTCTATGAGGCCGGTCTTCCCACCGTTCAGGATGTTCAGCGGCCCCTCGTCCGGGTCGTCCGTCGGCTTGGGCGACGGGGTCGAGGTCGGGTCCAGCTCGTTGGCGACGTCCTGCACCGTGCACTCGCCGAAGCTCTGGCACTCTTCCGGCGGGTTCGGCGTCGCGCTGGGTGGCGGAGGCGGCGCCTGGGTCGGCGGCGGCGCACCGGACTCGCGCGGGGGCGCCGTGGGGGCCGGGTTGTCACCCGGCTGCTGCGGGACCTGGCCGGAGCCGGCGAGCGCCGCTGCGGCGGCCGTGAACGACTCGTCCCCACCGGAGGCGGCGACGACGGCGACGGTAGCGATGTCCTCGAGGTCCGCGATGACCGGCTCGAGCTTCACGCGCATGATCGCTGCGGCCACGGCCCACTCGGCGCCTCTGTCGTAGAGCGAGAACGCCTGGCGGAACGCCGGCGCCAGCGGACCGTCGTCGTGCGTGGCGATCGTGAAGCCGACGAGCAGGTTGATCGGGTCACGGCTCTTCAGGTAGGGCTTCATGAACGACAGGTCGGCGTCCTTCTCGAGGGCGCCGAAGAAGTCGAGGCCCGGCCGCTCACGGCCGACCTGCGTCTCGAGGCCCGCCGACAGCTGGTCGAGCTCCTCCTGGAGCGCCATGACGTCTTCGAGGTGGAGGCGGTCCCACGGGTCCGACGAGTCGAAGTCGTAAGGCGTGGCCGTCTGAGGCATGAAGTTGGCCGACGGCGAGGCCTGGAAGAGCGGCGCGAGGACGAGCCTCTCCTCGCCCGGGGCGCTCAACGTGACGCGTCCGTCGTACGAGGCCACCCGCGCTGCGGAGACGCCGCGGTCGACACGGAACGTGGAACCCGACGTGCTCGCCCGAGCGCTTCCGAACGTGACGACGAGCGCGTCGCTGGTCTCGGCCAGGAGGCTCCCGCTCTGGCTCTCGACGGCGCGGGCGTCTCGGATCCTGATCTTCGAGCCGGGGGCGAGGCTCAGGAGGCGGTTGCCCTCGAGGCGGACCACGGCCTCGCCGGCGCTGTGGGTCTCGACGACGTCACGCGGCTTGAGCGAGACGGAGTCGCCGACCTCGATGACCTCGCCGGCCCTGAGGACGGTGACGACGCCGGCGCGGCGCTTCACGGTCATCTCGGCGAGCTCGGAGGCGTCGGAGAACCGCCACCAGGCGACGCCGACGAACAGCACGAGCACTAGTCCCACCGCTATCTGCGGGGCCCGGGAGTGGGCGATGCGCTCGATCACCGTCGACTTTGATCCCATATCTGCGTAGTTTCTCGCAGCTTCGGTAGTCAATGGAATAGTCCGTTCGGACTAGTTCTCGGCGGCCTTCCGGGTCCGGCGGGCCGCCGGGATCGAGATCGTGAAGGTCGTGCCCTGGTCGGGCTCGCTCTCGACCGTGATCGAGCCGGAGTGGGCCTCGACGATCCTCTGGACGAACGCGAGGCCGAGGCCGAGGCCCCCGTACGCCCTGGTTTCCGACCCGTCGAGCTGGTGGAAGTCCGAGAAGACCTTCGGGAGGTCCTCCGGAGTGATGCCGATCCCCTCGTCGCTCACGCACACCTGGACCTGGCGCCGCCGCCCGTTCGTCGCGCCCGTCGCGGTCTTCGCCTGGAGGCGGATCGTCCCGCCGTGCGGCGAGAACTTCACGGCGTTGTCCAGGACCTCCTCGATCGACCGGCGGATCAGGCGCTCGTCGCCGACCACCTGCGGGAGCTTGGCCGACACGTCGGCGACGACCTCGTGCCGGGGCGTCTTCTTCTCCCAGTCCTCGGCCAGCTTCGCCACGAGGGCGCCGAGGTCGATCGGCGTGGAGCGGGGAGCGAGGCGGCCGGCCTCCATCGCGGAGAAGTCGACGAGCAGCTCGACGATCCGCTCGAGCCGCGCCGTCGAGTCGAGGATGCCCTTGACGAACTGCTTGGCCTTCTCGGCCGGGACCTCCTTGCGGCTGAGGATCTCCGCGTAGCCCTTGATCGGCGTCAGCGGCGTGCGCAGCTCGTGCGAGATGTTCGAGAGGAACTCGGACTTCATCTTCTCGACCTCGCGCTCGCGGGTCATGTCGCGCACCACCGCCACGCCACCCGCGACGTTTCCGTCGTCGCCGCGCAGCGTCGCGCTCGTCACGGCTACCGGCACGGGGTCCGCGCCCTTGCGCTTGAGGGTCACGCCGCCGACCGACCCTTCGGCGAGGTCGAACACCGGGAGGCGGACCGGGTTGCCCTGCGGGTCGCGGGCCTCGAGCACCTTCTCGACCGGCTGCCCGATCGCCTGCTCGGCGGTCATGCCGGTGAGGCTCTCGGCCTCGCGGTTGAACGCGAGCACGCGCAGGTCCGAGTCCACGGCGACGAGGCCGTCGGCCATCGACTGCATGATCGTCTCGATGCGGGTGCGGAGCCGGGACTCCTCCACCGCGGCCTCGCGCAGGTCGTCGGTCATCCGCAGCAGCGACGCCGTCATCTCGTTGAACGTCTCTCCGAGCTGGCCGACCTCGTCGTCGCCGTGCACCGCGGCCTGCGCGCTGAGGTCCCCCTCGCGGACGCGTCCGGCGGTCGCGGTGAGCTGCTGGATCGGCCGCGTGATGCGGCGGCCGGAGAACCAGGCGAGGACCATCGCGATCGCGCCGACGGCCATGGCGACGACGAAGAGGATCCTCGTGGTGCCCTCGCGGGTCTGCGACACGATCTCGGCGGGCGACGACAGGACGATCTCGCCGATGACCTGGTCGTCGGGGCGCTTGAGCGCGCCGAACCCGCTGTAGAACGCGCGGTCGCCGAGCGTCTGCTGCGCCGACAGCGGACGCCCGGTGGACTCGATCTCCGCTTGCACGGACGGCGGGAGCAGACGGCTCTTGGGCAGCTCCACGGGGAGCTCCGTCGTGACGACCCTCCCGTTCACGACGAGCGACGCCCGCGTCGGCCTCAGGCGGTCGGTGATCCTCTCCATCGTGAGGCCGTCCACCCATTGCCCCGCGACGACGTACCCGACCTTGGTGTCGCCGGCGAAGATGTTGCGCACGCCGAGGATCACGATCGACCCTTCGATGCGGTCGAGGCCCGCGACCTGGTTCGAGATGGAGGTGTCGCGGAGGAGGTCGCTTCCGAGCACCCGGGTTGCGAGCGGGGTGTCGATGGGCCTCTCCCGGAACTTCGCCTCGGCGCCCCGGTGGTACGAGGGACCGTCGCCGGCGACTCCGAGGGCCGCCGTCCTGGCGCGGACGACGGCGAAGTCGATGGGGAACTGGTCGACGAGCTGGTTCGCGAGCGGCGTCAGGTTCCGCGTCGTCGTCATCTCCTCCGAGATCTCGTCGTTCAGAAGCGAGAACGACTCGACGATGCCGAGGAGGTCGCGCGTCTCCTCGCCCGCGATGCTGCCCGCGGTGCCGCGCGCCTGCTCCTGGATGCGGTCCAGCTCGTTGCGCTCCACGTTGGACGAGATGACGCCAGTCAGCGCAGTCGACAGACCCAGCACCACGGCGACCAGCAGCGCCACGAACGACGCCACGAAGCGGGTGCGGATGCTCGTCCGGATGCCCGTCCACAGCCAGGCCCCCAGGAGCAGGTAGCCCGCCGCGCGGAGACCGTGCGCGATGTACGACAGGCTCTCGACGTCGCCGGTCCCGTACACCTCGTCCGGCACCGAGGCCGTCAACCCTTCGGAGACCGCGATCAGAAGCGCCGCTCCGGCGAGCCGGCGCATCGACTGCTCGACCCGGGCCGCCGCCAGCGCCATCACCGACAGCAGCGCCGCGGCCCCCGCCGGGACGAGCAGCAGAGGCGCCTTCAGCGACAGCGCGGCGCCCGCTGCCGGGGCGGCGCGAAGGCCGCCCACCACGGCGATCATCACGAGGGCGTAGCCGAGGCCCCGGGCCGACGCGAGGAACTCGGCGCCGTCGGTCGTGGCGTTCAGGCCGCCGAAGGAGAACGCGCCGCCGTGCGCGACCTGGGCCGCGGCGAGGATCACGAAGCCGAGCGCGCCCGCCACGCGGTTGTAGCCCTCGCCCGGGATCAGCGAGGGGCGCGACAGCACGAGCACCGCTGCTCCCGCGGTCATGAGGAACCCGAGGAACTCGACGGTGAAGTGGAGGGGGACCGCCATGAAGCTTTCGAACATGGTGTTGCAAGTCTCGCATGGCGCCCCCGATGGGGGCCGGGCGAGGCGGTCTAGAGGCGGGCCGGGCGGGCCGGGGAGGTCACAGGCTCTCTAGGTACTCGACCGCGTCGTCGAACGTGCCTACGGACACGACCTCTATCTCGCCGGCCGCGTCGCGGGCGGCATCGAAGTTGAGCTCGGGGGCGAGGAAGATCTCGGCCCCCTCTCGCTCGGCGCTGGCGACCTTCTCCTCGATGCCGCCGATCGGCCCCACGATCCCGCCGCAGTAGATCGCGCCGGTCCCGGCGATCTTGCGGCCGTGCGTCAGGTCGTCGGGCGTCAGCTGGTCGTACAGCGCGAGCGAGAACATCAGCCCGGCGGAGGGGCCGCCGATCTCGCCCGTCTCGAACTGGACGCCGAGGCTCTTGCCGACGACGTCGGCCATCGAGATGCCTACGAAAGCCGAGCCGGCCTGCGCGGGGTGGTCGACGGTCTCGATCGGGATCGTCTGTCGCTCGCCGTCGCGGAAGAGGGTCATCCGGACGACGTCGCCGGGCTGGCGCTTCGCGATCGCCTGCTGGACGTCGCACGCGGTCGACATGTCGCGTCCGTCGAGGCCGACGATGCGGTCGCCCTCACGCAGCAACGAGGCGGCCGGCGAGTCGGCGACGGTCTCGACGACGCGGGCCCCCTCCCCCGCGGGCAGGCCGAGCGCGGCGAACGCCGTCTGGCGCGCGGCCTGCTTGGACTCCCTCATGTCGGCCTTCGCCTGCTCGCGCACCTCGCGGAGCGTCATGCCCTGCGTGACGTCCTCTTTCATCACGACGTCCATGTGGGGGTCGAGCCCGGCCTTGATCAGGTCGACGAACGTGACCGACGGCTTGATGTTCACGGTGGTGAGGAACAGCTGGCCCTCCGACGAGTACGTCTTCGCGTCGTCGACGTGGACGAGCTTCTCGACGTCGCGGACCGGGCCGGGCACGTACAGGAAGAACACCGGGATCGGCACCATGAACGCGCCGACGACGAGGGCCGCGGCGATCGCCATCGCGATGACGAGCCGCCACGGCGAACGGTCGGCGACGGGCGCGACCGGCGGCGGTGGGAGGTCCCAGTCGTTTGCCTGCATGTCCTAGAGATTGTCCGCCCGCACGGCCCCAAGTGGAACCGTCAGCGTTCGGCCCCCATGAGAACGCCCTTCAGGTTCTGATACGCCTCGAGGCACTTGCCCGCGCCGAGCACGACGGCCTCGAGCGGCTGCTCGGTGACGTGGACCGGCACCTCGGCCTCCTGCGAGAGCAGCATGTCGAGGCCGGCGAGCATCCCCCCGCCACCGGTGAGGGTGATCCCGTTCGTGAGGACGTCCTGGACCAGGTCGGGGGGCGACGAGCCGATGCAGTCGAGCGTCGCGGTCACGATCGCCCGCACGGGCTCCTTGATCGCTTCGCGGATCTCCTCGGACGTGATCAGGATGTTCTTCGGGAGCCCGGTGCCGAGGTCGCGGCCGCGCAGCTCGGCCTTCTGCTCCTGCGCGAGCGGGAACGCCGATGCGATCGAGATCTTGATGCGTTCCGCGGTCCGCTCGCCGATCGCGACGGTGTACTCGCGGCGCACGTGGTTCTGGATCGCGGCGTCGAGGTCGAACCCGCCGACGCGCACCGCGGTGTTCGTGACGATGCCCCCGAGCGAGATCAGCGCGACCTCGCTCGTGCCTCCGCCGACGTCGACGACGAGGTTGCCGACGGGCTCGTGGATCGGGAGCCCGGCCCCGATCGCGGCGGCCATGGGCTCCTCGATGAGGTTGACGGTGCGCGCGCCGGCCGACAGCGTGGCCTCCTCGACGGCGCGGCGCTCGACTTCGGTGAGCGCGCTCGGGACGCAGACGAGCACCTTCGGCTTGGACAGCCGGTTGACGCCGGAGCGCTGCATGATCAGGCGCAGGAGCTTCTCGGTGATGTCGAAGTCCGAGATCGCGCCCGAACGCAGCGGCCGGACGGCGACGATGTAGCCGGGCGTGCGGCCGATCATCTTCCAGGCTTCGTCGCCCATCGCCAGGACGGCCCCCGTCTCCTTGTTCAGGGCGAGGACGGTGGGCTCCGCGAAGAGGATGCCCTTCTGCTTCTGGTAGACGAGCGTGTTCGCGGTCCCGAGGTCGATCGCGAGGTCGCGGGCCACGGGTCGGGCGGCCTAGAAGCTGCGCGAGCGGGAGGCGGCCCGCCGGCGCGCCTCTATGCGCTTGCGTGCGGCGGCCCGGCGCTCGGGATCGAGCGCGTTGCGGGAGGAGCGGTGGGTGGGGGCGCCCCTGCGGCCGGGGGAGGTCGACGCGGCCCTGCGGGGGGCGGCCGCACGCGGGGCGGCCGTGGGACGGCGCCGCGGGCGTGCGACGGCGGGGGTCTTCGACAGCTTCTCGAGGCTCGACCGGAAGCCGTCGACGGTCTCGAGGTGCGCGCGGGCCCGGCGCTGCTGGACCCAGAGGCTCGCCAGGCCGGTGCCGGCGACCAGGAACATGATGAGCAGGTAGATCAAGAGTCCTCCCGTTCGGACGTCGAAAAGCTGCGGAGCCGCGCGACGCACCGGCGGCATAGGTGCGTTGTCCGGTAGTGGTCACGGACGGTGCGCCGGGGCGTGGCACGTGGTCCCCACTGATGTTTCTTCGCCCGGGGGACCTTCCCTGCCAGCGTAGCAGGGCCTAAGCGGCGGGCTTCCGGCGGCCCCTCAGCGCCAGGGCCACCCCGGCCGCCCCCGCCAGGCCGAGCCCGGCCACGGCGCCCCGGCGGATGTCCCCGCGCCGCACCCGGGTCGTGCCGATCCGGACGTGAGGGCGCACGGCTTCCACCGTCTCGCGCAGGGTCTCCTCGTTGCCCCTGGCGGGAGAGAACCCGGCCGCCGCGAGCTTCTCGGCCGAGAGCACCCACGGGTGCATGCCGTAGTGGAGGTAGCCGGCCGGCACCTCGGACAGGCCGAGGCCCCACAGCCGCTCCGCGAGCGCGAACGCGAGCGGCTCGGGCAGGAAGCGGACCCGCTTGCCCGCGATCGCCAGCGCGTCCTCAGCCTCTAGCCAACCCTCGGCGGCGAGGTTGAACGTCCCGCTCACCTCCGTCGCGATCGCCCACTGGAGGGCCCTCGCCACGTCGTCCTCGTGGACGACCTGGAGCGGCGGAGCGTGCCCCGAAACCCCGAACAGGACCGGCTGCTCGAGCAGGTGCGACCACGTGTTGTCGGCGCCGGGGCCGAAGACGACCGCGGGGCGGAACACGACCAGGTGCGCGTCGGGGAACTCGCCGGCGAACTCGCGCAGGACGTACTCGACCTCGAGCTTGTGCGCGGCGTAGCTGAAGTCGAGGTTCGCGCGCAGCGGCGAGTCCTCCGTGAGCGGCACGTCGTTGTCGGGGTGCGCGCCGTAGACGACCGCGGACGACGTGTAGACGACGCGCGGCACGCCGGCGCGGCCCGCGCTCTTGAACACGTTCTGGCTGCCGTTCACGTTGACGTCGCGCATCGCGTCCTCGTCCCTGGTCGCGTCCATCACGAACGCGAGATGCACGAGGCAGTCGACGCCCTCGAGGCGAGCCGCGAGGCCGGGGCTGCGGACGTCGACCTCGTCGAAGACGAGCTTCGGGTGTGGAGTGCGCGGGGGCCGGACGTCGAACCCGATGATCCGGCCGATCGAGTCGTCGGCCGCGAGCCTCTCGATCAAGCGCGTCGCGACGTAGCCCGAACATCCGGTGATCGCGACGGTCGTTCCCGATGGCGTCATCGCGCCGAGCGTACCGGGGCGAGAATGGGACCGATGAGCGAGCCCTGGGGCGACATCCCGCTGTTCCGCGAGATCCAGCGCATCCTCGCGTCGAGCAAGGGCCCCGTGAACCTCGAGATGGCGACGCAGGTGGCGACCGCGCTGGCGACGCAGGACGGCGACGCGACGCCCGACCCCGCACGCGCCCGCGCTCTGTCGGAGGCGGTGCGGTCGTCGGAGCTCGTGCTGGCGGGGTACACGAGGCTGGCGGTCGACGAGCCCGCGGCGGTGCGCACGATCGGCCGGGCCGAGTGGGCGAAGGAGACGCTCGGCGCCTGGGGATGGCTG
>DASQEJ010000314.1:0-1792 GCA_035633715.1 Actinomycetota bacterium
CGAATTCCACCGTGTCGTCGGCCCCTCCGCGGGTCGTCGTTCTCTTCGCCACGCGCCACGCCCCGCCTCCGTCCTTGGCGCGTGACAGCGTGACGACCGTCTCCGTGCCGTCCGGGCGCTTCTCGAGCGCGAGCCTCCCGACGCCGTCGAGCTTCCACTCCGTCGCGAGCCCATTGGGGTCCGTTCGCTTTGTGAGCGCGCCGAACCGAGCGTCGAACTCGGTGAAGGACGTTTGCTCCTCGGCGTTGGTATGGCTGGCGGGGAAAATCCCCTCGGGCTCGTACGTGAGGGTGGACGACCGGACGTGGCCGAACCCGTCCTCGGCCGTGATCCCGGTGACGTTGCCGAAATCACCGCGCGTGTAGGTGACCTTTCGCTTTGTCTCTGCGCTTCCGTCGTCGGTCTCCATCGACTCGGTCTCGACCTCGCCGTAGATCGTCGTCGTCCGCGTGAGCGTCCGGCACTGCGAGAGCTTCGCCGCCGAGCTGCACTCCTTCTGCGTCTGGAGCTGCCCGAGCACCCAGCGGTCGGTGTCATTCTTGAACGTGCGATCGGTCTGAAGCGTGAGATCGACGCCGACCGTCGAGACCTCCTCGGCCTCGACGTTGCCGAAGTCATCATACTCGGTGACCTTCGCCGTCGTGTCGCGGAGGAGCTTTGCGCCGCCGCCGCTCGATTCCACCTTCCGGACGTAGTCCTCGAGCGTCGCCGACGAGCTGCCTGAAAAATACTCCCCCTCCATTCGCCGGAGCCGGCCCTGGGTGGGAAGCGTGAAATAGGTCCTTCCGTCGTTCGTCGGGACAACCGTCTGCGTGATGTCGAGGAAGGAAAGTTCAATTTGCTCCGGCTTCGGCTGGCTGGGCAGGCCGGGGCTCCAGTGCCATTGCCGCATCACCTGCCCGGCGAACGGATAGGCCTTCAGCTCCTCGTCATAGGTCACGTTATCGAAGAACTCGGCCGTCCCGGCGAGGGTATCGAGATCCGTGACAATCCGCTCGCCGAAGCCGATGAAGCCTGGACCGAGGCGATCGTAGCGCCCATCGCGGTACTGGACGGAGAAGCGGCGCACGCCTCCCGAGCCGTCGTTCACGCTGTACCCGCTGACCACGCGGCGCGGTCCCGCGACGCAGAGACGCGGATAGGCGCAGCCGTTCGCCACGTCCGTGCGCGAGAGATAGAGCGCGCCCGAGAGCGCGGGGTCGCTCGCCGAGAGCCCGCTCGTGATCGACGAGTCGATCAGGTGCCCATACGAAATCGCCACGTTGGGCACATATGCCGGATCCTCGGGGTCGCGATCGTTCATCCCGTCCGACACGGAGACCAGGACGTCCTGATCGGGCGCGAGGTTTTCAAAAATGCGAAACACACCGCCGAGCGGCAGGACCACATCGGGGGCGCTGTCGCCGTTTAAATCGCCGACCCTCGGCGCGCGCGGGTCGGCGAGCGTGATCGCCTCATTGATCTCGGCCTCAAACGGGATCTTCGGGTCCACGAGCGTGAACGTCGCCTCCGCTTGATCGCCCGCCTTCGCCTGCAGGATCGCCCAGGCGGGGAGCACGTTGGACTGATTCGGCAGCGTGCCGGCCGGCACGGGCGTCAGCACGTCCTGCCTCCCGTCGCCGTTGTAATCGAGGGCCACCGCGAGCCGGAAATAGAGATCCTGATCGTCGAGACCGGCCGAACCGAGGCTCAAGACGGGTATTTGGGCAAAACCCCGCCCCGTGTTCCTATAGGTCCGAAGCGCGTGATCCTGAAACCCGGACTCCACCGCATCGGGGAGGCCATCGGAGTT
>DASQEJ010000315.1:0-4167 GCA_035633715.1 Actinomycetota bacterium
GCCCGAGATCGTGTCGTTGCCGCCTCGCCCGACGATCACGTCGGTGCCGGGCGTCCCGGTGAGGGTGTCGGGCCCGTTCGTCCCGACCTTCGTGGCGCGCCTGCCGAAGCACTCACGTGACGGCGCGGCCGAGGCCGGCGCAACGGCGATCGATGCGAGCGCGAGCGCGGTGGCGCCCGCGGCGATCCTTGCTCGTCGGGTCTGGGTCATGTCGGTCTCCTGTCGGTGGCGGCTTCGTCCATAGACGCCCGAGGGGGCCCGATGGGTCCCTACCCCGCTGCGGCTCCGATGCTCCCCCGGATGCGGACCGGCCGAGCAGACCTGCCCCTCCACACCGGCCGGGCCCCCGCCTGGCTCTTCGAGCGGATGAGGCTGCTGGCGCGCGAGATCGGCCGCGCCGTCGTCGAGGAGGAAGGCCCACAGGGCCTGCTGCGGCGGGCCGCCGACCCCTTCTGGTTCCAGGCGTTCGGCTGCGTGCTCGGGTTCGACTGGCACTCGAGCGGGCTCACGACGACCGCCTGCGGCGCCCTGAAGGAAGGGCTGCGGCCCCTGTTCGGCGAGCTCGGGATCGTCGTCGCCGGGGGCAAGGGCAAAACGTCACGACGGACGCCCGCGGAGATCGAGAGCGCGTGCGACTCGATGGGGCTCGACCCCGCTCCGCTGGTGAGAGCGAGCCGTCTGTCGGCCAAGGTGGACTCGTCGGCGGTCCAGGACGGCTACGAGGTGTACCACCACTCGTTTCTGTTCTCGTCGGACGGGTCGTGGACGGTGGTGCAGCAGGGGATGAACCAGTCGAACGGGATGGCGCGCCGCTATCACTGGCACACTCCGCCGACGTTCGTCTCGGACCCTCACGCCGGGGTTGCGGGCCGTGCCGAGCGCGACGTCACGAACCTCGTCGCGGCAGGCGGAGCGCGCAACCGCGACGTGTCGGTGGAGCTGGCGCGCGAAGAGCCGTCGAAGGTGGCCGGCGAGATCCTGCGCATGCGATCGCTCGACATGCCGCGTCACCACTTCGTGCGCTTCGCCGACCTCCACCCCGACCGCGTCGAGAGGGTCTTGCTGAAGGCGTACGAGGCGCAGCCCGAGGACTACACGTCGTTGCTCGCGGTCCCGGGCGTGGGGGCGAAGGGGCTGCGCGCACTGGCGCTCGTCGCCGAGGTGACCTACGGCGCGCCCGCGTCGGTGAAGGATCCGGTGTCGTTCTCGTTCGCGCACGGGGGCAAGGACGGGACGCCGTTCCCGGTCGACCGCAAGACGTACGACGCGACGATCGAGTCGTTGCGCAAGGCGGTGGACGACGCGCAGGCGGGCCGGTCGGACAAGAGAGACGCGCTGCGGAGGCTGGCGAAGCTACAGACCTAGGGCTTCTACGGCGGCCACTTCGCGTTGCGGATCTGGTCCATGGCGGCGACGAACGTGTCGACCTCGCCGCGGTCGGGCAGCTCCTTTTTGCCGAGCAGCACGTCGATCGCGAGCGCCTTCGAGTTCCTGTCCACCACGCCGAAGCCCTGGTGCAGGTAGTAGATCGGGGTCGTGGGGCGGACCGCGTAGTCCCACGTGAGCTTCTCGGGGTCGGCGTCCACGGGGAAGGCGGTCTTCAGCACGATCGCCTCGGCCTCGAGCCGCGTCAGCTTGCCGTCGTCGAGGGGGCCGGACGCGAGCTTCTTCTTGCCGATCGCGACGACCTGGTCGGGACGCTGGCCGCCGGTGGTGTCGCCCAGCTCGATGCGCGCACGCTCGATGATCGAAGACAGGACGCCGGCCGTGACCGGGGTCGCGCACGACGTGCCGCCGAAGTCACGCGTCTCGACGTTGGCCTCGTCGACCACGGGCTTCACGCCCCAGGCCCCCGCGGCGCGCCACTTCGAGCCGAACGACGCGACGTCGACCGGGATCGAGTGCCACCAGTGGGCCTGTCCGTTGATGGGCGACGCCGCGCCGACCGTGACCAGCCACGCCGGGCCGGACCACGGGTCGGTGATCGAGTTGTCGGAGTCCGGCGTCTTGCACTTGCACGGATCCTCGACGGGTCCGCCTGCCGGGAAGACCGTCGACGAGTTCGTGTTCGTCGCGCCGTTGCCCGCGGACCACACGACGCTCTGGCCGCGCTCGGTTGCGACCCGGCTCGCCTCGGGGTCGCCGAGCGGCAGGTTCGCGGTGTTGCCCCAGGAGTTCGAGACGATGTCGATCCACGGCTGCGCGGTCGCCCACTCGAGGCTGCGCTCGCCGAGGCCCTCGACCATGACGATGAGCGCATTGGGATTCGAGCCGAAGTGCTGTCCGGCGCCCACGCTCACGACGCCGGTCCCGTGGCCCTGGTCGTCGAGGATCGGGCGCTCCTGCCACTCACCCGAGGTGTCGCCGGAGTCGCGGGAGATCCCCCCGATGATCCTGGTGCCGGGGAACCAGTAGAGCTGGTCGCGCTTCACGCCCTTCCACATCGCGTCGTCGGCGGCGCGGGCGGCGTCGTAGCCCTTCGAGTCCGCGAGCCCGAACGACGGCTTGATCGCCGCGGCCTCGGCCGGGTAGCCCTGGATGTACTTCGAGGGGTGGTGGACGAACTCGGGGGCCCGGAAGTCCTGGTGGTACGGGTTGACGCCGCTGTCGATGAAGGCGACGACGACGAAGGGCTTGCGCTCGAAGGCCGCGAGCGAGCAGCCGAGCTGCTTCGGCTTCGGCAGCTTCAGGCAGCTCTGGTCGATCCGGACGCGGTCGCCGTTCGACCAGTGGCCGGTGTCGTTCTCGGCGAACCACTGGTCGCGAGGGGGCGTGGGCGGCACCTGGGCCGACGCGAGCGAGGGGGCGAGGGCGGCCACGAGGGCGGCGAGCAGGGCGAAAACGAGTGATCTGCGCATGGACGACCTATTAGGCCCCGAGGGCCGAACTCCTCCGGGGCCCTCACCGCGCGCTGAGTTACCGAATCCGTAGCCGAGGGCGCGCCGAAGGGGGGCCGCGGCCCCTCGCTCGGAAATCTCATACCAGATAAGGTATAAACTTCATATCTTTTTCGGTATACATCTGATACCTTTTCCGGCATACTCTGGGGTCGTGAGCGGCGGACAGCTGGTCAGAGAAGCGCGCAAACGTGCTGGCCTCACCCAAGGGGAGCTGGCAGAGCGCCTGGGGACGACGCAACCCGTCGTCGCACGATGGGAGCGGGGGACCACGTCGCCGCAGTTCCGACGAGTCGTGGAAGCGATACGCGCGTGCGGGTTCGACCTGGCTGTGAACATCGTCACACCGGACGACGAGCACCGGCTGCACATTGAACAGAACCTCAGGGTCGAACCCGTCGACCGTCTACGGCGGCTGGCCCAGAGTCAAGCGGCCATAGCCGACCTCGTCGCGAACGTACGGAGGCAGAACAACGCTTTTTGACCCCGAGCGGATCCTGAAGGTCATAGCCCGACACGGCGTCGACCTCGTCGTGGTTGGCGGCATCGGCGGCGTCCTTCACGGCTCGCCGCTCCCGACCAGCGACGTCGACGTCGTGCCCGAGCTGAATACCCCGAACCTCGCCGCTCTCGCGCGGGCGCTGAAAGAGCTGAACGCGAAGGTCATGTCCCACGACGCGCCCAACGGGCTGATAAAGGTCGACTGGACCGCCAAGGACCTCCGGCGATGGATCCTCGACCTCCGCTTCCTGGGGTTGATGACCGAACACGGACGCCTCGATCTCATCCACCGGCCGGGGGGGACGCGCGGCTACGGTGAGCTGGCGCTCGCAGCCGAGGACGTGCAGCTGGACGACGTTACGGTGAAGGTCGCCGCGCTGGAAGACATCATCCGGTCCAAAGAGGCCGTCGCTCGTCAGCGCGACCTCGAGCAGCTCCCGACCCTTCGCATGCTGCTCGAGATGAAACGCGAGCGCGGCTAGACCTTCTCCAGGCTCGGCTCCGGCATCCCTTCGATCTCCAGGTGCTCGCCCTCTCCTTCGACCGAGATCCTCGGCACGAAGCGCTCGAGCCACTTCGGGAACCACCAGTTCGCGTCGCCCAGGAGCTCCATCGTCGCCGGGACGAGCACCATCCGGACGATCGTCGCGTCGACGAAGATCGCGACCGCGAGGCCGAGCCCGAACAGCTTGATCGCCTGCTCGTCGATCATGAAGACGAACGACAGGAACACCGTGACCATGATCGCCGCGGCGGCGGTGATCACGCG
>DASQEJ010000316.1:0-3918 GCA_035633715.1 Actinomycetota bacterium
CGTGCGTGACTGCGCGCTCGCCGCTGAGCGCTCCGGGTTCGCCTCGGTGTGGGTCTCCGACCACCTGTTCCTCGACTGGGGAAAGTACGGCGGCCCCTCGACGCGGCAGGCCTCGCTCGAGTGCTGGACCACGCTGACGGCCCTCGGCGCGGCCACCTCCTCGGTCCGCTTGGGCTCCCTCACGCTGTGCAACGACCTCCGGAGCCCCGCGCTCCTCGCGAAGATGGCGTCGAGCCTCGACCTCCTCTCAGGCGGCCGTCTCGACCTCGGTCTCGGCGCGGGGTGGTACGAGCCCGAGTACCGCGCCGCCGGGATCGACTTCGACTCCGCGGGCACGCGCATCCGCCGGCTCGGCGAGGCCGCTGAGATCCTCGGCCGCCTTCTCTCCGGCGAGGAGCTGACGTTCGACGGAAAGCACTACCAGGTGCAGGAGGCGATCTGCCTGCCGCGTCCGGCGCAGAGCCCCCGGCCGCCGATCTGGATCGGGGGCAAGGGCGACCTCCTGCTCCGCACGGCGGCGCGCGTCGCCGACGGATGGAACTTCTCTTGGATCGGCTCGTTCGAGACGTACGCCGACCGGGCGCGAGCGGCCGACGAGGCCTGCGCCAAGGTCGGGCGGGAGCCCGGGACGCTGCGGCGATCCGTCGGCGCCTACGTCCTCGCGGGCCGCGACGAGGCCGACCTGAAGGCGCGCTTCGAACGCCTGACGGAAAGGACCCCCGAGGGCGTTTTTCCGAACGGCAGTGCCGTATCCTGGGAGGCGTTCCGAAGGGACCACGTCACCGGCACCGTCGGCGAGGTGACCGACCGGCTCGGGCGGCTGTCCGACCTGGGCGTCGAGGAAGTGATCGTCACCGCAGGCGCGTTGCCGTTCCAGGTCGCGGACCCCGAGGACGTGGAGCTCCTGGGAGCCGAGGTCGCCGCAGCGCTGAAGTGAGGCGCCGCGGGGGCCGACGAAACGAACGACACGATCGGAGGTCGTCTAGATGAACCTGGGTCCCGGGGAGCTGATCCCCATCTTGCTGATCCTCCTGCTGCTGTTCGGCGCGACGAGGCTCCCGCGGCTCGCGCGTTCGATGGGCCAGGCCGGCAAGGAGTTCAAGGAAGGCCTGAAGGAGGGCTACAAGGAGGAGCCGGTCGAGGGGCCGTGCCCGTTCTGCGGCGTGAAGGTCGAGGCCGAGTCCAAGTTCTGCCCCGGCTGCGGCAAGGCGGCCGCCGAGATCACCGCCGAGAAGGCGAAGCAGGCGCAGAAGAGCGCCTAGGGCGTCATCACGACCTTCATCGCCTCGCGGGCCGCGAACAGCTCGTAGCCCTTCTCGGCTTCGTCCAACGTCATCCGGTGCGTGATCACCTTCGTGGGGTCGAAGTCGCCGCGTCGCACGGCCTCGAGCGTGCGGTCCCAGTGCGCCTGCACGTTCGCCATCCCGGTGAACGCAACCTGTAGCCCCCGCACCCACACCATCCCCATCGGCAGGTCGTAGCGCTCGGCGCCGTACACGCCGACGACGACCACGCGGCCCCCGTCGCGCGCGCACCGCAACGCGGCCTTGAACGCGGGGGTCTGACCGACGGCCTCGAAGACGACGTCGGCGAGCCCGCCCGTCGCGTCGGCGACCGCGACGGCCGCTTCGCGGTCCGATCCGGCGACGGCCGCGTCGAGCCCGGAGGCGTCGCGTGCGCAGGCGACGCGCGCCGGATCGACGTCGAGGACGAGCGCGTCGCCTCCTGCCGAGCGCGCCGCCAGCGCGCAGAAGAGGCCGACGGGGCCCGCCCCCACCACCGCAATCGTCTCGCCGGTTTCGACGCGCCCCAGCCGGGCCGCGTAGAAGCCGGTCGCGAGGATGTCGCCGGCGAACAGCACCTGCTCCTCGCCCGCCTCGTCCAGGTCCGGCAGCCGCTTGACGTTCACGTCCGCGAGCGGGACCCGGACGTACTCCGCCTGCGCGCCGTCGAGGTCGCCCGTGAGCGATCCGAGGCCCAGCGCCCGCCGGCGTTCGCAGAAGTTGAAGCGGGCGTTCGTGCAATGCGAGCAGGCCCCGCACGCGATGAGGAAGGAGCCCAGCACCGCGTCGCCCTCCCGCACGCCCGTGACGCCGGGGCCCGCTTCGGAGACGCGGCCCGTGAACTCGTGACCGATGACGGAGCCGGGGCTCATCCCGGGGGTCTTTCCATGGAGGAGGTGGAGGTCGGATCCGCAGATGGCCGTCCGGGAGACCTCGACGACGACGTCGCCGGGCTCGGTCACGCGGGGGACCGGCACGTCGTCGACCGCGACCCGGCCCGGTCCCGCGTAGACGACCGCCTTCATGCGCTCCGCCACGTGGAATCCCCGGTCATCGCGGAACGTTACTGGACTCAGAAGCGGCCAGAGGGGGAAGACCTAGGACATGGTCACCATCTACTCCACCACGTGGTGCGGGCACTGCCGGCGCCTGAAGCGCCAGCTCGAGGACGCCGGGATCGGCTACCGCGAGATCGACATCGACGAGCACGAGGAGTACGCGGACCGGATCGTGGCCGCCACGGGCGGGTACCGCACCGTTCCGACCCTCCAGATCGGCGACCGCCTGCTGGTCAACCCGACGGTGCCCGAGGTGCGGGCGGCGCTGGGGGCCGTGGCCCAGACTTAGTCACTATCGTAAGGTAGAAAAATGTCTAACTTCCGAGACCTCTACCGCAAGGCGCGGGCCGAGGTCGGCGAGACGACCCCCGAGCAGGTGCGCGAGCGCCTCGCCGCGGGCGGGCGCCTCGTGCTGCTGGACGTCCGCGAGAACGAAGAGGTCGAGCAAGGGATGGTCCCGGGGGCGCGGCACCTCGGCCGCGGGCACTTCGAGAGCAAGGCCGAAGACGTCGTGCCCGACAAGGACGCCGAGGTCGTCGTCTACTGCGCGAGCGGCGTGCGGAGCGTCTTCGCCGCGAGGACGCTCGCCGAGCTCGGGTACTCGAACGTCGTCTCGATGGCCGGCGGCTTCGTGCGCTGGCGCGACCTGGGCTTCGACTTCACCGTGCCGCGCACGCTCGACGCCGCCCAGCGGGACCGGTACTCCCGCCACCTGATCCTTCCCGAGGTGGGCGAGCGCGGCCAGCAGAAGCTCCTCGAGAGCAAGGTGCTGTGCATCGGGGCCGGGGGCCTCGGCAGCCCGGCGCTGCTGTACCTCGCCGCCGCGGGCGTCGGCACGATCGGCATCGTCGACTCCGACGTCGTCGAGACCAGCAACCTCCAGCGCCAGGTGATCCACGACACCGAGAAGGTCGGCGAGCTCAAGGCCGAGTCCGCGAAGGAGGCGATCAACCGCCTGAACCCGGACGTCGACGTCCGCGTCCACGCCTTCCGGATCGACGAGAGCAACGCACGCGACCTCGTCTCGCAGTACGACGTGGTCGTCGACGGGTGCGACAACTTCGACACGCGCTACGTCGTCAACGACACCGCGGTCGACCTGAGGGTCCCGGTGATCCACGGCTCGATCTTCCGGTTCGAGGGCATGGCCTCGACGTTCGTGCCGTTCGAGGGCCCGTGCTACCGGTGTCTGTACCCGGAGGCGCCGCCGGCGGAGCTGGCCCCTACCTGAAGTGAGGCAGGTGTCCTGGGCGTGCTCCCGGGAATCGTCGGTTCGCTCCAGTGCAACGAGGCGCTGAAGCTCCGCGTCGGCTACGGCGACCCGCTCGTCGGGCGCCTGCTCACGTTCGACGCCCAGTCGACGACGTTCGCCGAGGTGAAGGTCCGCCGCGACCCCTCTTGTCCTGCGTGCGGCGAGGGGGCAACGGCCTCCCCGCACCGCGTCGAGGCAGGAACGGTCGCGCCCTAGGAGAACCCTCCTCCGAGACCCAGAATCGACCGAAATCGGACGGAGGACGCTTGAAGCGCGCTGGCATCGTGTTGCTCGCAACGTTCGCGTGCGCTTCGGTCGTCCCGGC
>DASQEJ010000317.1:0-2090 GCA_035633715.1 Actinomycetota bacterium
CCGCGGGTCGCCGACCTCGAGGGGCCCGTCGTCCTCTACAACACCGGCGCGGCCGGGAAGTACCTCGATGCGATCTCGGCGATGATCGCGCGATGACGAGGACTCTCCGGATCACCGACGCTCCGGACGAGGACCAGCGCCCGAACCGGGGGCCGGCGGCGATCGAGGCCGACGGCGACCTCGAGAACTTAGTCATGATCAACCACGCGGTCCCCGCCGCGCGGGTCCAGGCGCAGCTCCCCGACAAGGTCTCGCTCGAGACGTTCGAGGGCGAGGACGGCCGCGAGCTGTGCTTCATCACGACGACGTGCTTCTGCAACCGGGACCTGCGGTGGAGGCTCACGAAGCGCCCGACCCACACCTTCAACCAGGTCACGTTCCGCACGTACGTCACCTACGGCGAGGCGCGCGGCCTGTACTTCTTCGGGACGTACTGCGACACGATCTCGTCGTTTCTGTGGCAGGGCGCGATGGCGACCGGAACGAAGCTGGCGCGCTTCGAGCTCGACACCGCGAAGGACGGCCGCGGGTACTCCCGCTATTCGTGCAGGGCGCGCTCGGGGGCCGAGGAGGTCGCCTGGCTCCTCGAGGCGACCGGCGAGCCCGGGCCGATCCGTCCGTTCGAGACGGGATACGAGCACGTCCAGTTCATCGGCTACCGGCTCCACGGGTTCTCCCGCAACCCGTTCGGCTTCTACACGCACGGGCGGATCGACCACCGCAAGCTCCGCCCGTTCTCGGGCAGGCTCCTCGAGGGCCGGTTCGACCTGTGGACCAGGCTCGGGATCCTCGACCCCGCCGAATACCTTTCGCCCGCTTCCGTCCTGGTAGAGCCGCACATCCGCTTCACGCTGATGCCCCCCCGGCCCGTCCGGCTCTAGACGCTCGCGGTTTTTCTGGTGAAGAGGGGTGTACGTCGCTCGTTTCCTGGTTAAGATGACCGTGCCACGCAGTTACTTCGTAGCACGAGGCCCGCGATCGGCCGGCTGGGGGGCCGGCCGATCGTTGGTCCTCGTCCGACCGCCGCCACGGGCGGCTCTAGGTGAGGGGATGCAGACCAGAGATGCGCGCGTCCTGGTTCTCGGAGAGCGGGAGGGCGCCGGTTCCCTCGAAGCCGCACTCCGCAGTGCCGGATACGAGGACCTCTACGTCAGCGACGACCTGTCGTCGTCCGTCGACCTGTGCAGGGAGCTCGCCCCGAGCGTCGTCCTGATCGACGTGAACGGTCCCGGCTCGCCGGGTCTGGGGGTCGTGCGCGACCTCGCCTCGGGGGGCAACGGCCTGGCGGTCGCGGTGGTGTCGGGGGACGCCGCGGCCCGCAACGAGTCCCTCGCCCTCGGCGCCAAGGACTTCATCGGCAAGCCCGTCGACTGTGACGAGGTCCGGGTGCGCGTCGGCAACCTGGTCGAGGCCGGTCTTCTCGCACGTCAGGTCTCTCGCCAGGAAGAGTTCGCGCAGGAGGAGATCCGGCGCCGCACGAGCGAGCTGTGGGATTCGTTGATGCGGCTCGAGGAGGCGCGCAAGAACCTGCAGATCGCCCAGGAGGAGACGCTGTCCCGGCTCGCGATGGCGGCCGAGTACCGCGACGACGAGACCTCCGGCCACGTCGAGCGGATGAGCCGCTACTGCGCGCTGCTGGCCGAGGCGAACGGCGCGGACTCCGAGACGGCCGAGACACTTCGCTTGGCCAGCCGCCTTCACGACATCGGCAAGATCGGCGTCTCGGACCTGATCCTGATGAAGGAAGGCATCCTCACCCCGACCGAGCGCCGGATGATGGAAGAGCACGTGCCGATCGGCGTCCGGCTGTTGGATGGCTCCGACTCGCCGGTCGTACAAGTCGCGTGCACGGTGGCGGCCTCGCACCACGAGCGCTGGGACGGTTCGGGTTACCCGCGGGGTCTGGCCGGAGAGTCGATACCGGTAGAGGGCCGCATAGCAGCGATAGCAGACGTCTTCGACGCGCTCACGCACACGAGGCCGTATCGCCGCGCCTTCCCGCTGGGCCACGTACTAGACATGATGCGCAAGGAGTCGGGGAAGCACTTCGACCCGGCCCTGCTAGACAAGTTCCTAGACCGGATGAACAC
>DASQEJ010000318.1:0-10001 GCA_035633715.1 Actinomycetota bacterium
CCTGGCGGTGTCGGGTGTGAAGACCCTGCGGGAGAAGATCTAGCCCGGCAGCGGCGATCCGCCGGGGGCGTCGAGCTCGAAGACCTGGGTCTCTATCCCGGACATCGCCTTGCCGATCATCGTGTCGACGTCCAGCTCCGACTCGGCCCGCTCGGCCTGCTCCGGGTGCGTCTTCGTCGCGGGGGAGCGCGGCTCGAACAGCACGCAGCAGTCCTGGTGCTTGCGCGTCGAGATCTCGTAGGTCCCGATCCTCGTCGCGAGGTCGACGATCTCCTGCTTGTCCATGCCGATGAGCGGCCGGAACACCTCGACGCCCGGCACCGCAGCGTCGACCGTGCGGATGTTCTCGATCGTCTGCGACGCGACCTGACCCAGGGAGTCGCCGGTGACGAGCGCCTGCGCGTCGAGGTCTGCGGCGAGCCGCGCCGCGATGCGCATCATCATCCGGCGGTAGAGAACCACGCGGAGGCTCGCCGGCGCGTGCGTGACGATCTCGCGCTGCAGGTCCGCGAGCGGGACGAGGTGCAGCGAGGCCCTCATCTGGTAGCGCGCGAGCACCTGCGCGAGCTCGGCCGCCTGCCGCGCCGACGACGGGTCCGTGAACGGCTGGCCGTGGAAGTGGACGAGGTCGACCGTTGCGCCGCGCAGCGCGATCCGCCACGCGGCGACGGGGGAGTCGATGCCGCCGGAGAGAAGCGCCAACATCCGGCCCGACGTCCCGACGGGCAGCCCGCCCGGCCCCTTCAACCGCGTCCGATAGACGATCCCGGCCCCCGCGAACAGCTCGACCCACGCGGTCGCGTCGGCGTTCTTGAGATCGACCCGGCCCCCGGTCGCCTCCTTGATCCGGGCCCCGACGACCTCCTGGATCTCGCTCGACTTGTGAGTGCACGTCGAGTGCGTGCGGCGCGATCGGACCCTGAACGACTCGAACGGCTCCGCGAGCATCAGCTCGAGTGCAACGTCGCCGATCGGCTCGATCTCGGGTTCGACGCGCCGCCCGGCGCCGACGTACGCGACGCCGAAGACCCGGGCCGCGCGCTCGGCGGCGAGGTCGACCCGGGAGTCCGGCTCGAAGTCGACGACGATCCGGCCGAACCCGCGGCGCAGCTTGGAATACCCGGTCCCGCGCAGCGCGCGCTTCAGGTTCTGCGCGAGCGTGCGCTCGAAGAAGTCGCGGTTGCGGCCCTTGAGGCCGAGCTCGTGGTAGTGGACGACTAGGGCGTCCATGCGCCCCTCCCTAGACGGTCTCTTCGTCGAACCCCAGCGAAAAGAGCGACTCGACGTCGTGACGCGAGAACACCTTGAACGCGACGAGGGTCTGGGTGCGCTCGACCCCGGGCACCCGCAGGATCCCCTCGGTCACGACCTTGGCGAGGTCCTCGTGCCGGCGGACGCGCACCATGATCACCAGGTCGTAGTCGCCCGCGACCGAGTAGACCTCGCTGACCTCGGGGAGGTCGGCGATCGCCTGGGCGGCCTCGGGGATCTGGTGTACGTCGCAGATCGCGAGGACGACGGTGTTGACCATCGCCTAGAGCTAGATCGTGACCATGTCGCGAAGCTTGCCGGGCGTGCTCGGGTGGCGCAGCTTAGACAGCGCCTTCGCCTCGATCTGCCGGATGCGCTCGCGCGTCAGGTTGAACTCCTTGCCCACCTCTTCGAGGGTCCGCGGCTCGCCGGTGACGAGGCCGAAGCGAAGCGCGAGCACCTTGCGCTCGCGGTCCGACAGCGACCCGAGCATGTCCCAGAGGTCTTCCTGGCGCAGCGCTACGGCCGCCGCCTGGAAGGGGCCCTCGACGTCCTCGTCCTCGATGAAGTCGCCGAGCTCGGCGTCCTCGTCGCCCACGGGCTCGTGGAGCGAGACGGGCTCGGGCAGCACGCGGAACGCCTCGCGCACCTTCTCGGGCGTGAGGTCGGACTGCTCGGCGATCTCCTCGATCGTCGGCTCGCGGCCGAGCTTCTCGAGGAGCTCCGACTGGACCTTGCGGACGCGGTAGAGGGTCTCGACCATGTGCACCGGGATGCGGATCGTCCGCGCCTTGTCGGCGATCGCGCGGGTGATGGCCTGACGGATCCACCAGGTGGCGTACGTCGAGAACTTGAACCCGCGCTGGTAGTCGAACTTCTCGACCGCCCTCATCAGGCCGAGGTTGCCCTCCTGGAGGAGGTCCAGCAGCGGAAGGCCGGCGGCGGAGTACTTCTTGGCGATCGACACCACCAGGCGGAGGTTCGACTGGATGAAGCGGCGCTTGGCCTGGCGACCGAGGCGGGCCTCGGTCTCGAGCTCGGAACGCTGCTTGGCGGAGAGCTTCTTCGCGGTGTCGAGCCGCTCCTGAGCCTTCTCCCCCTCTTCGATGGCGCGGGCGAGCTCGACCTCCTGGACGTCGGTCAGCAGCGGGTACTGACCGATCTCGCGGAGGTACTGGCGTACGAGATCCTCGTGCGCAGCCTCCTCGCGGGAGTCGTACGGGCGCGATGCCTGGCTCATGGGCTCCTTAACCTTCCTCGTCCGGAGTTGGCGGCAGTACTTACGTCTACAGACGAAACCCGTCGACGTAACGCCTCCGCCCTGTAGCCGAGGAGCCGGCCGGCGATATGTCCTCTTGGACTGCCGCTAGAGCGGCTGGGCCGGGCGCCGGGCTCCGATGGTTCAAGGCTTCTGACCTGCTTTGTAGCCAACGAACTGTTTCTCCACATGGTACGAGAACTCCTTCCCAGGGGGAAGGGGTCCTCTGTTGTGCTCTGTACACAAAAACCCTGCTCGGGTAACGCCTATTCCCCGGTCCGCTTTAGGCGAATCGTCCTAGACTTCGTCTTTCCATGACAAATCCTTCCGCTTCCTCCCCAGGTAACCAACAGATCCCGCCCGGCGAGCCGGTCCTCGTGTCGGCTTGCCTCGCGGGCCGAGCCTGCCGCTACGACGGCTCGGCGAACGACGACGACCTGGTCGGGCGGCTCGTCGCCGAGGGCCGGGCGGTCCTCGTGTGTCCCGAGGTCGCCGGGGGCCTCGGCACCCCGCGGCCCCCGGCCGAGATCGTGGGAGGCGACGGCGCCGACGTCCTGGCGGGCCGGGCGCGGGTGGTGACGGCCGGGGGCGCCGACGTGACCGACGCGTACGTGGCGGGCGCGCAGCGCGCGTTGAAGGCCGCTCGGGAGGCGGGGGCCCGCACGGCGATCCTCAAGGCGCGCAGTCCTTCTTGCGGCAAAAGCGGCATCTACGACGGTTCGTTCTCGCGCTCGCTCCGCTCGGGCGACGGCGTCACGGCGGCGCTATTGCGGGCAAATGGGATCGAGGTCTCGACGGAAGAGGAAACCCAGAAAAACTGATCACTTCTTCGACAGGACAGTGGCTTCGCGGGGAGAACCATCGAGCACAACGCACTGCCACAACAAGAGGAGAGTCCAGTGAAGAAGGCAATCGTCACCGCAGTGGTCGTCGGTCTCATCGCAGGCGCAATGGTTCTCCCGGCCGAGGCCGGCAAGAAGAAGAAGAAGAAGCCTGCGGCGCCCGTTCGCGTCGAGCAGGTCGTCGAGGTCGCTTACACGGGCGGCGAAGTCGGCATCAGCTCGCCGGCCGCATCTGCGGGCGGCTGCCTCAACGGCACCGACGTCTTCAACTGCAAGGAGATCATCCCGCCGGCAGGCGACTTCCCGTACATCAAGATCGAGATCCAGGACGCGACCGGATCCACCGTTGGTGGCTTCATCTCCCAGCAGGACGCGGACGGCGACGGGCTTGCCGACGGCTACGGCACCTTCTGTGGCGCCCACGCAGAGTCGGTTCCGCTCGAGGTCCCCGGCACGGTCGTCGGTATCAGCCTCTACCCGGGCGTGTGCGACAACGGCGGCACGCCTGCGCCTTCGACCCCCACGACGGGGACGATCGTCGCCACGTTCTCCAACATGCCGTAAGCACTTCACTCTTCAAAGGAGCCGGGCCTTCGGGCCCGGCTCCTTTCGTTTATGGCAGGAATGGGCGGCGCCGGAGCGAACTACGCGTGCAGACACCTTCACGACAGTCCCGGACCTAGGAGCAGACAATGCGCAAGTCGTTGGTACTCACGCTGACCGCAGGGCTCGTCGCGACCTCGCTCGCCGTCCCCGCGGTCGCAGCCAAGAAGGCGAAGCCCGTCAAGACGACTCTCTACCTGCACGGCAGCGCACCGATCGGAGAAGCCGACAACTTCGCGATCGTCGCCCCCGGTACCTACATGACGATGGACGCGACCGAGCCGTCGGGGGCCGAGCCCAAGTCGAAGCAGCTCACGAACTACGTCGGCGGCCCGAACACGCAGTGCACCGGCAACGACCTGTTCCCCGTGTGGGTCGGGGACCTCACCGGAACCGTCACCGGCGACATGAAGGTCACGTTCCACACGATCGCTTCGGGCGGTTCGGTCGACGTCCAGGTGTGGCCGGACGTCGCGTCGCAGCTCTGCAACAACGACCTCACCGGCGCAGCGGCGTACCCCGAGCCGGCCGGCACCGTGCGCGTCGACCTGCCCCAGGGCCCCGGCAACGTCGAGGCCGTGATCGAGGGTGTGAAGTTCAAGGCGGGGAGCAAGCTCATGCTCCAGCTGACGCCCGTCGTCGAGTCGCCGTTCTTCGGCCGTGTCCTCTACGACTCGACCGCCTTCGTCTCCTCGATCGAGTTCGGCTGCATCCCGGCGAAGGGCGCCAAGTCCTGCACGCCGTAAGGATCCTCTAAGACGAAAAAGAGCCGGGGGTTTTCGCCCCCGGCTCTTTTCGTTTTACGCGTCCTCGTTTAGAGGCAGTTCTCCGGGAAGACGGTGCAGACCACCTCGACGGCCAGCTCGCCGATCTCGTAGCGCAGCTCGCCAACGAAGACGGTGGCGTCGTTGACCTCCTGCACCGCGAATTCGAGCGTGTCCGCTGCGGCCTCGCACGGGTACCGGTACGGCTCGTTGATCTTGCTGCAGTTCTGCGCCTGCGCCGGGGCCGCCGCGAGCGGTACGGCCACGAGAGCCGCGGCCGCGACGCCGGCCAGCTTGTTCTTCAGCATCCTCACTCCTCCTAGTAGGTCGTATTGCCGGTTACGGATTCGTGAGGGATGAGACAAATCCTCTGTCGAGAAGCGACACGCTACAGACACTGCGGCTGGTTCGGGAAGACCGCGCAGTAGACGTCGAAGACGATCTGGCCGGCGTCGTCCCGAACGGCGGACGCGAAATCGACTGCGTTGCCGGCCTCATCGACCGCGAACACGGCGGTCCTCTCCGCGGCCTCGCACGGGTAGTCGTATGGATCTCCCATCCCGAGGTAGTGGCAGAGAGCCAGGCTCGGCTGCGCGCTCGCGGGCGTAGCCGCAGGTCCCACGATTAGCGCAGCCGTTACCGCCAGTGCTCCCAACAGCCTCTTGTTCGACATCCCCTTCTCCCTTCGTCGCCGTTTCGTGCCGGATCAATTCAAGAGGGTGGCGGGGGAATCCTTCGTCTGGGCGCGCAAGAGGGCCGGGCATGGCGCCCGGCCCCCTCGTCTTGCGATGCTCGTTTTACTTCGCGGCTTCGAAGCGCTTGTTGACCTCGTCCCAGTTGATCGTGTTCCACCAGGCCGAGACGTAGTCCGGCCTCTTGTTCTGGTAACGGAGGTAGTACGCGTGCTCCCAGACGTCGACGCCGAGGATCGGCGTGCGTCCCTCCATCAGGGGCGAGTCCTGGTTCGGGAGCGTGACGACGTCGAGGCCGCCGTCGGCTACGACGAGCCATGCCCAGCCGGAGCCGAAGTGCGCGACCGCCGCCGCGGTGAACTTCTCCTTGAAGTCGCTCGCGGAGCCGAACTTCTCGTCGATCGCCGCGGCCAGCGCGCCGGTCGGCTCGCCGCCGCCGTTCGGGCCCATGATCTGCCAGAACAGCGTGTGGTTCGAGTGCCCGCCGCCGTGGTTGCGGACCGCGCCCTGAACGTCGCCGGGCACGCTCGAGAAGTTGCGCAGCAGGTCGTCGACGTTCGGATAGCGGTCGGCGAGGTCCGTGCCCTCGATGGCGGCGTTGAGCTTGTCGACGTACGTCTGGTGGTGCTTCGTGTGGTGGATCTCCATCGTCTGTGCGTCGATGTGCGGCTCGAGGGCCGAGTAGTCGTACGGCAGCGCGGGAAGCGAGTAGGCCATGCCGTCTCCTTTCGTCGTTGGAAGGTAGGGCGTCGTCGAGCCTACCTCCGGCGTTCGAGGGTCTATCTGGGGCAACGCAACCCATGGCCGCCTATTCCGGGGAAGATCATGGCGTGAACACGACGAGGATCGACCCGCCCCCCGACGTCTACGGGTTCCTGCAGCTGTGCGCCGACCGGAGGTACCACCGCAAGACGATGGCCGCCTTCGAGGCGGTGACCGGGCTGCGGGCCGACCAGTACTGGATCGAGGCATCCGCCGGGGGAGCGCCCGCGCTCGGCGTCTCGACCGACACCGCGCGGTTCGCGTACGGCCAGGGCGCTCGGGTCATGGGATGGGCGGCCCACGGCGACAACTGCGGGGGGTTCCCCGGGCTCGACGACGACGAGATCCAGGCGAAGCTACGGACGGCGGTGGCCGAGCTCAGCTGCGACTTCCCCGAGGCGACGCACTGGATCCTGTTCGCCTCCGGCGGCGAAGTGGAAGTCGACGGCGGGGATGACGCGGGGGCCGCGGGCTATCGTGGGGGCCCGGGCGGTTAGCTCAGCGGGAGAGCACTGCGCTTACAACGCAGGGGTCACTGGTTCGATCCCAGTACCGCCCACCTTCCAAGTTCGCAGTAGAGGGCGCTATTGCTCGGATTTTGACCCGCGCTCTCCCATCATCCAGCGGCACATGGTCCGTCGCCAAGCTGACCTGGGACGTCGGTTGAAGGCTCGGTTGCCCTGGGCGGTTCATCCCTACTGCTTAGGGGTGCCGGTAAGCGATGGCCTCGATCTCAACCAACATGAGCGGATCGATCAGCCGGGAGACTTCAACCATGGCCGTTGAGGGGCGGATGTCACGAAACACGTCCCCGTGCGCTCGACCCACCCCCTCCCACAGCGATATCTGTGACGTAGATCCTGGTCTGGATGACGTCATGGACCGAAGCCCCTGCTTGATGCAGTGCCCGTTCGATATTCGACAGCGCTTGGCAGGTCTGGTCGTAGGCGCTATCGCCTCCGACGATCTCTCCTTCTTCCCCCGTGGCTGTCGTCCCCGCGACGAATATCAAGGGGCCAGCGGTGACCGTACGGCTGTAACCAACGAGCGGTTCCCATGTCGTGCCGGACCCAAAGCGTTGGATGCTCACTGCAGCCTAAGACCGTCGGAATGCGACAGGGGAGAGACCGGTTCGTGAGCGAAACGTTGTGCTGAAGTGGCTCATGCTGTTGAAGCCGCACGCGTCAGCGATCTCCGTCACGGTCATCGAGGTGTCTCGTAGAAGCAGTTTCGCCTCCCTGATCCTGGCATCGATCAGATATTGGCGTGGACTGGTTCCGACGTGACGCTTGAACTCACGACTCAGATGGAAGGGGGAGATAGAGGCTGCCTTTGCAACTTCTTTGAGTCCTATGTCGGCGCGGAAATTGAGGTCGAGGAAGGCACGGGCGGATTCGACTGCCATGGAAGATGAGCCGTTAGTGCGCGGATCGCGCGCGATGTCGACCACCAAGCTCGACGCCAGAGCATCGACCGCGAGCCGGTAACCGTGCTCGGCCGCGCGCTCCTCGCGGGCCATCCACGTCAGGACCGAGGCCCAACGGGGCGAGAAGGGCACCCAGGTTCGCTCGAAGTGGAAGTCGCTAGGTGCGTCGAGCTCCAGGCATAGATTTCGATCGGACGGGATGCGCAGTTCGTGAGTGCATCTATAGGGCTCTCCGGCGTTGAGCAGCAGCACCTTGGCGGGACTAACCTCGAGCTCCTCTCGCCCCGAGCGGTAGCCCCATGTCCCTCCAAGGGTGAAGACGATGGAGGCAAGCGGAACCGACTCCTCGGTCGGATCTACGTGTGGCTCTTCGGTGTGGTGATGGAAGGACAGAAGTCGGGCAACGGATCCCCTCGCGAGCGTCCGAGTCACGCCCTGAGCACCTTCTGAAGACATCCTTGAATCGTCGCAGAACAGGGCGTGTTGCACAGCCCGACAGCAAGAAATCGCAAGTAAGCGGCAATCCACCGAAAGCGCCCCCGATGGGTTCCGTGCCTAACTGGATCAATGGGCAAAGGGTTCGCACGGATATGGCTGGCCTCGACGGGTTCCAACCTTGGCGACGGTGTCGTCTTGGCCGCTCTGCCACTGTTGGGCGCAACCTACACATCTGACCCCCTTCTCATCGGGGGCTTGACGGTGGCCGCTGGGCTGCCGTGGCTGGGGTTCTCGTTGGTTTCCGGGGCACTAGTAGACCGCCTTGATCGGCGAGTGGTGATGGTAGCGGTCGACGTGCTACGGGCCGCCGCTGTGGGGATGCTCGCGCTGGCAGTGGTCCTAGAGATGGACAGCCTGGTCTGGGTCTACATCGTGATGGTTTTGCTCGGTATCGGCGAGACGCTGTTCGATACCGCAGCTCAGACGATCTTGCCAGCCGTGGTGGGACCCGACAATCTGGAAGCTGCCAACGGGCGGTTGTTCGCTGCACAGGTCGTTACCAATCAATTCATCGGTCCGCCTCTAGGGGGATTCCTATTCGCGGTAGCCATCCCCGGTCCGCTTCTGCTCGATGCTGTGACCTTCCTGATCAGTTCGGTGCTCTTGGCGACTATCTCCGGCAACTTCCGGGTCGATAGGGGTGGGATCAAGACTGGCTTGGGCGCCGAGATAGCGGAGGGTCTTTCGTACCTGTGGAACCAGCGGATCATCCGGTCACTTGCGATCGGGGCGGCGGTGATTAATTTCGGGGCGGCCGGAACCGCCTCCCTCTCGGTCTTGTTCGCCACTGAAGAGTTGGGCCTGGGACCTGTGGGATATGGGGTGTTGCTCGGAGCGGGCGCGATAGGCAGCGTCCTAGGGAGCATGTCCTCGGCAAAGGTCACGACGGCGGTGGGACGAGGCAACGCGCTCGTGCTGTCTATCTTTCTGATCGGCGTCTCGCTGTTCGTGATCGGGATAGCACCGGCGCCCATCGTTGCGGGGATCGGCTTCGGCCTGTTCGGGTACGCCTCAGATGTGTGGAACGTGATCGCGGTATCGCACAGGCAGCGCGCGGTTCCGGATCGACTTCTGGGCAGGCTCAACGCGGCGTATCGACTCCTTGCATACGGAGCGTTGCCCTTGGGCGCACTCTGTGCCGGAGGACTCGCTCGCTACCAAGGTCTGCGAGCGCCGTACTTAGCAGGTGCGGCTTCGGTAGTCGCCCTCGCATTCTGGTTTCTAACGCTACGTTCAGAGTTCGGATCTCTTCCCGCCGAGCCCCACGGGGCTGCATAGCCGATCCCAGTACCGCCCACGTTCATTGCATCGAGGACATCCGGACTCGGCTCCGCTTAGAGCCGGTCGGTCAGCACGCGACAGCGCGACGTTGTTTGGATCGCGCCCTCCTTGGGGAACCTGCTCATGGGGTTCAGCCATGAGCTTTGTTCGGCTGGACCTGTTGTTTTTCTCGGGCCTTCTCATCGCGCTTCGCGCGACCGGGGCGTACCACGCCGGGACATCGACACAGGAACGGGTGCGCGCTCTATTGAAGGCGTGCACATAGACAGGTCGGAAGGGACACCAGAGATGGAGGGCAACGGGCATATGAGCACGACAACCGAAGACGTGCAGCAGCAGGTACAGGACCTCCGTAAGGACCAAGAGGTGCAGGCCGCAACGCAGGCCGGTGCGCAGGCGACGCAGGCAGCCACACAGGCTGGTCAGGCGTCGACGATGGCCGCTACCCAGGCGGGTCAGGCGTCCACGATGGCCGCTACTCAGGCCGGCACGTGGTCCACGAGGGCTGCCGGCTGGGTCGGAATGGTCGTGGGGATGTTCCTCGGCCTGGCGATCGCCAACACGCGCCGGTAGGCACCGAGAGGTTTTCGAATGGGGCCCCGACGAGGGGCCCTATTCGCGTCC
>DASQEJ010000319.1:0-3556 GCA_035633715.1 Actinomycetota bacterium
GGGCGAGGCCAAGGAAGCGGACATCGGCATCGCCGCCGGGCCCGGGCGCGGCCTGCTGTTCTCGAAGGGCAAGCAGATCGGATGGGTGCCGCACGACCGCCTCGTCGAGGCGTTGCTCGAGGAGACGAAAAGGGTCGCCGACGAGATCAGGGCGGCGGGGGCGTCCGGCGAGGGTGAGGCCGTGGTCCTGAAGGGGGCCGCCCGCCGCGCCGGAACGGCCGTCGTCCCGATCGGAATGGGCCCGCCCCGGAGCTGACGGGAAATAAAAGCGCCGCCCCGTTCGGTCGGGGCGGCGCTTGGTCGTCACTGCGGTCCTACGGAAGAAGCTCGTCTACCGCCTCGAAGATCCAGTCGTACCTGTCACAACAGCCGAGCGGTCCCTCTTCACAGCAGGCATGGGTCGTGTCCATCGCGCTCGTCGCGCCGCCACGCACTTCCCCGAGCTCCTCCACGAACAACTCGCGCATCTAAGCCACCTTCCTCCCAGTCGCCGGTTCCGCCGCCTACCTTCTGCGTGGGGGGTTGGGGTTCCTGCCTATTTGCGGCCGGCGTTCGGCCTCTTGCCGTGGTTCGCCTTGTTCTTCCGGCGGCTGCGTCGCTTGCGTCCCTTCTTGGCCATGGTCGCCTCCTGGCGTGGTCCGTGTGCTTGTGAAAACGGTGCTGTGGTAAGATCGAAAACCGCCGCTGACCAGGGGTTTTCGGTTGCGGCGGGCAGTATAGAGGTGCGAAGACCAATCGTTGAAAACGAGCCCCTCCCGTGAGGGGCTTTGTCGTGGAGGAGGGACGGCCATGGGTGCGCTCGAGGAGGTCAGAGACCTCGCCGAGGCCGTAGCCCACCGCCGCTCGCTCCGGCTCTGGGACGTCGAGATGGGCGGGTCGCCCGGCCGGGCGATCGTGCGGGTCTTCGTGGACGCCGACGACGGCGTCGACCTGGACACCGTGGCCGAGGTCTCGGAGGAGATATCCCGCGGCCTCGATCTCCGCGACCCGATCCAGGGGCGCTACACGCTCGAGGTGTCGTCGCCGGGCCTCGAGCGGAGCCTGAAGGAGCCGGAGCACTGGCGCCTTTCGGTCGGAAAGAAAGTGATCGTGAAGACGAAGGACAAGCTGGTGGGGGACAGCCACCGCCTCGACGCCGTCGTCGACGGCGCGAGCGAGGAAGTGGTGGTCCTCCGGCCCGACGGGCTCGAGGAGCCGGTCGAGCTCCCGTTCGAGGCGATCAGATCGGCCCGCACGGTGTTCGAGTGGGGCACCGCCGCCGACGGCCCAGCCCGGCGAACGGCAAAAGAACAGGGCGACCGGTCGCCTCGGCGAGCGGCCAAGGAACAGAAGGGAGGCTGAGGCACATGCAGATACCGATGGAGTCGTTGCGCGAGCTGGAACGCGAGCGCGGCATCGCGTTCGACACGCTGGTCGAGGCGATCGAGAAGGCCTTGGCGTCCGCCTACCTCAAGGTCATCAACGCAGACGAGACCCGCGGCGCGCGGGCGATCGTCGACCCGACCACGGGCGACGTGACGGTCTTCGCTCAGGACATCGAGATCGATCCCGACACCGAGGAGGTGACGGTCCTAAAGGAGTGGGAGGACACGCCGGAGGACTTCGGTCGCATCGCCGCGCAGACGGCGAAGCAGGTGATCCTCCAGCGGCTGCGCGAGGCCGAGCGCGACATCACGTTCGGCGAGTACGCGGGCCGCGAGGGCGACATCGTCACCGGGATCGTCCAGCAGCAGGACCACCGCTACACGATCCTCGACCTCGGCAAGACCGAGGCCCTGATGCCCCCGTCCGAGCAGATCCCGCACGAGCGCTACGAGCACGGCTCCCGCCTCAAGGCGTACATCGTCGAGGTCCGGCGTTCGGCCCGCGGCCCCCAGATCATCACGTCGCGCACGCACCCGGGCCTCATCAAGCGTCTGTTCGAGCTCGAGGTCCCCGAGATCCTCGACGGCATAGTCGAGATCAAGAACGTCGCGAGGGAGCCGGGCCACCGCTCGAAGATCGCCGTCGTGTCGAACGACCGCAACGTCGACCCGGTCGGCGCGTGCGTCGGCGCGAAGGGATCGCGGGTGCGCATGGTGATGAACGAGCTCCGCGGCGAGAAGATCGACATCATCAAGTGGACCGACAAGACCGAGGAGTTCGTCGCGAACGCGCTCTCTCCGGCGAAGGTCAAGGAGGTCCGCCTCCAGCCCGACGGCGAGACCGCGCTCGTGATCGTCCCCGACTACCAGCTGTCGCTGGCGATCGGCAAGGAAGGCCAGAACGCGCGGCTCGCGGCGAGGCTCACCGGCCTGCGCGTGGACATCAAGTCCGAGTCGCAGCTCCGCAAGGAGGCCGAGGAAGCGGCGGAGAAGAAGGCCGCGGCCGAGGCGAACGGAGCGGCCGCAGAGCAGAACGGAGCGGAGGAGGCGGCGCCCGAGCCCGCACAGCAGAGCGAAGACTAAGATGCGTACTCGAAGGGCGGCCCCGGCTGCCCTCCGAGAAGGTCCGGTGCGAACCTGCACCGGTTGTCGAGCCCGCCGGCCGAAGGAAGACCTGATCAGGGTCGTGCGGGGGCCGGACGGTGTCGTCCGTCTGGCCGAGCCCGCCGGATCGTCTGGACGATCCGCCAAGAGCGGGGGGCTCGATGGCAGGGGCGCCTACGCGTGCCCCGACGAGAGGTGCATACGGCGAGCGTTCGACAGCGGACGCCTCCGCCGGGTGCTCCGTGTCGAAGGAGAGGGATTGCCCGGCTCGTTGCTGGGCCGGATGCTGCAGGAATTGGAAGGGCCGCCTCGGCGGGACTCCCTGAAATAAGAAAGGGACGCGAATGGCAAAGCCGAGGGTTCACGAAGTAGCGAAGGAGCTGGGGCTCAGCTCCAAGGAGGTGCTCGCGCACCTCGAGCAGATCGGCCAGCCGGCCAAGAGCCACAGCTCGAGCATCGACGAGGACCTCGCGGCGCGTCTCAGGACCGAGCTGGGCAACGGCGCGGCGCCCGACGCGGCCGTGACCGAGGCCCCGCCCCCGGCTACCGAGACCGCGCCCCCTCCGGCCGAGCCCGCGCCCGCCGCGGAGGCCCCGCCCGCTCCAGTCGCTGAACCCGAGCCGGCCCCCGAACCCGAACCCACTCCGGAACCCGAGCCCGTCGCGGACGTCATCCGCGTCCATCGCGGGATCACCGTGAAGGACTTCGCCGAGGCCCTCGACCGCTCACCCGCCGAGATCGTGAAGGTCCTGCTCGGCATGGGCGAGATGGTCACCGTCACGCAGTCGATGAGCGACGAGGCCGTCCTGCTCGTCGCCGACGAGCTCGGCGCGACCGTCTCCGTGATCGACCCGGCCCAGGAGGAGGCGGACCTCGACGCTGCGGCGGCCGAGGACGACGACGAAGAGGGCGAGCTCATCACGCGGCCCCCGGTCGTCACGGTCATGGGCCACGTCGACCACGGCAAGACCGCGATCCTCGACGCGATCCGCAAGACCGACGTCGCGGGCGGCGAGGCCGGGGGTATCACCCAGCACATCGGCGCGTACCGCGTGCACTCCGCCGGCCGTGAGGTCACGTTCATCGAC
>DASQEJ010000320.1:0-3257 GCA_035633715.1 Actinomycetota bacterium
GGGATCAGGGCGGTGGTGGGCCGCGGCTCGAGGGATTCGTTCCCCCGAGCCGCGCACCCGGCCACCGAGACGAGCGCCAGCAGTGCCCCGAGGCCCGTGCACAAGGTCGACTGGGTCCTGCGGGCGTTCGCCGTGGTCATCGTTCTCGCGTCCGTCGCCGCGTCAGTCGCAGTTGTCCGTGCCGCCGCGGACGTAGAAGTGGTCGATCGTGTTGTTGGCGGATCCGAGGGTCGTGTACCACGTCGTCTGAGCGAACGAGAACACCGTCTGGTCCGGCCATCCGTTCGACTCGACACCGCACCAGCGCTGCCCCGTGCGGTTCTTCGCGGACGCAGCCTGGTTGTCGGCGACGTCGACGAAGGAGGTCCCGGCGTTCGCTCCCGAATCCAGGATCTTGTCGACGTAGTCCTGGCCGTCGAAGGCGCAGAAGCGCCCGACGTCACAGGCCGCGGATGCCGGAGCCGCGATGGCAACAGAGGTCGTTGCGATCAGCCCCGAGAGTACGAGCAACTTCACACATGTCTGCTTCTTAAACATGCATCTTCTCCTTGCAGATTGAATTCTTTCTTGGGCATGGTTCTTTCACGACGCCTGCCGAAGGGCTCCACCTCCCGTGTTAGGCGGACCGTCGAAATCCAGGCGCGTCGTCGCAAGACCTACGCCGAAGAGATCTAGAGAAGTCCCGTCCGAGGACTTCCGTGTCCGCTTTCCCCCCACAACTAGAGTGCGTGCAGGTTGTATCCCGGGGTAAAGCAGAGGGTCAAGGGGGTTCGGCGAAAAGGATCGAGCGCGACCACTCCGCAGCCTGCGCTCGCTCTCGAATGGTTCGAGACGGAGTGCGATCCCACGGCGTTGCAAGACGCATTAGAGACGTCGGCGGATCAGGTGCTGAATGTCGTGGTCCACGGGACAGACGACGCCGCCATAGGAACGACCATCGGACCCAGCGCGGCCAAGCACGAGATCACCAAGGCCTTCTTCATCGTCTGCCCTCTCATTGCGCGACGAGCAGGTCCTTCGATGCACCGACGGGTCGTGCTCCCGCCCGGAGGGGAACGAGTCGTGCGTCCTCACGGCGCGGAGGCCGCAAATCGCGCAACCCCCTTGTCGCTGTGGGTGACGCGGTGTCAACTAAGTGCGCAACTCGGGGGGAGGAGATCGAATGGCGGACGCAGCGGTTACCCGGCGACTTCCGCCGCCGCCTCCGCCTACGGCGCCACCGGAGGCGAGGCGCAGGCGCGTAGCGCCGATGCTGAAGCGGGCCCTGGTCACGGCGACCAGCCGAGTCCTCGTCGTCTCGGGATGCCTCTTCACTGCGGTCGGCGCGGTCGACGTCGGGACCGCCGAGTCGTTCTCGTCCAACCTCTTCGGCGGAATCCTCGCCCTCGTCGGGTTCGGCCTGTTGGCGACGGCGTTCGGTCTGTGGCGACGTCGTCCCTGGACGGGCACCGCCGGTGTCTTGTCTCTCACGGCTGCGGCGGCGCTCGCGCTGTACCTCTCGTTGAACGCGTGGGGCGAGGAGCGCGCGTGGGGCGTGCTCTTCGCGTTCGTCGCGACCGGGTGTGCTCTTGCGACGATAGCGGTTGTCGCCGCGTCTCCGCCCCGGTTCGACACGATATCGGCGTCGATGTTCAGCATCGCGTGCGTCGTCGGCGCGGTCTTTCAATTCACGTACTCGGAGTCGGCGCGCGTGCGAGTCGGGTCGACGTTGACGATGTCGACGGACCTCGTTCGGGCAGGGGATGGGCCGCTGAGGGCGGTGGCGGCAACCGTGACGGCTGAGAATCCGACCGGCGCCAAGATCCAGTCGCTCGGTTCGCTCTACGTGGTGGAGGGCGTCCGTCTGTGCCGGCGCGACCGCGTCGGCCGCGGTCACGACCACTTTTTCGAGGTCTTCACCGACTCCAGCGCCTCCCCTGCCTTCACCCCGCGCGTGTCGGAGCAAGACGTCGTCACGATCCGGGCGGGCAAGCTCTTCGAGGACCGGACCTACTTCGAACCGGACGAGGAGCTCGTGCGCCGCTTCTCGGTCCCGATCCCACGGGGCAGGTTCGATTTCGTCCGGCTACGCGTGACGGTAGCGGTGGCGAACGGGGATCGACTCCAGCTCGATGAGGTAGTCGCGGGGCCGGCCGCGGTGCCGGCAGAACCGGACGGAGCGCGGGGTGTGGAGATCCTCTACGGCGTCAGCGAAGGAAGCCTCGTCGACCGCATGACGAACGGCGACCGCGTCGTGGAGGTCGTATGGGAGAGCGGTACAGACGAAGTGGCACCGGCGCTGTGGGCATCCGCGCAGCTCGTCGGCGGACCGGACGCTGCGAGGGACCGCTCTGCGTCCTACGACATCTCCTATACGGGCTCGACGACTGAGCTCCCACTCGGGGCAGCGAAGGCCGTGCGCCGGCGCAGCGTGGGACAGCCCGCGCGCGACTCCGCACAACAGCGCGCGGCGTTGTGGCCGCCGCCTCGTTTCGAGGGCGGCCTCCCGGACATCGAGACCCCTCCTCCGCTGCCTGACGCGCCGAAGGTGAAGGGGTATTACGTGTCCAGACCGGACGCGGACACCACGGCCCCCCCCACCCCAACGAGCGCCCCCGGCGTGACCCGCCCGACCCCACCCACGGCGAGTCCCACGATCGCCAGCCCCGTGGTGTCCAACACCGGTCACGCGAAGCCGCAGGGCAAGACCCGCGTGATCCGGCGGTGCGGCGGGACGCCTTAGCCTGCCCCGCCCGGTGAGCGGTTCACGGAGGACTCGTCGCCGAGGACCGCGAAGGGCCGCGGAGGGCCTGCGGTTTCGTGGGTGCCCCCGGCAGGATTCGAACCTGCGACACCAGGTTTAGGAATTCGATTCGGTCAAGGGCCCTGACCTGCGGCGATGCTCAAGAACAGGGCGTGACCTGGGCTTTCGCTTCATGGTTGGTTCCGGTAAGTTCCCGTTGTTTTCTGTTGCCTCGCGGACTTTTGCGGGCCATTCCACTCGAGTCCTCATGGCCGGCATCCATGGACGCTGCCTCGATCCGCTACGGCGCCCCGCACCAAAGGATGCGCACGCCAACGCCGCGACCGCGACCATCTACTCGCAGCGAGCTCGATTGCTCATGCTCGTAGCAGCGCCATCAGTTGGCGACGCCGATTGGCGACCTCGGCGTCTCCGCCACAGTCTCGACGCGACGCTGGATCACTCGGTCGTTCCGAGTGGGGTGCCCGAAGCGCAAGACGAGTGCGCCGACGACGCCGGTCGCGCGGTCGACGAA
>DASQEJ010000321.1:0-4103 GCA_035633715.1 Actinomycetota bacterium
AGGATGGCGAACTTCGGGTAGTCGTCCGGCAGCGCGTCCCAGTACAGCTGCGTGTGGTCCGGGTGCACGTTCAAGTCGACGAAGCCGTGCGTGAACAGGATCGGCTTCTCCTCGCGCGGCGTGTGCCGCGACAGGTCACGATCGGCCCACAGGTCCGTGAACGGGCCCTCGTACGTCGAGTAGTCGGTCGTGGTCTTGCCGGTGCACGTCGCGGCCTGCGCGGCCGCGGCATTCGGGTCGCCGAACTCCGTCGGGAGCGGCGGCGCGAGCTCGATGGCCTGGTAGGCGGGGCCGTTGAACTGGTCTTCGAACTTGGCGCCCTGCAGCCACTCGTCCTGGTAGTAGGAGACGACGGGCGCGTGCGTGATCGCGCCGGTGAGGCCGGGGATCGCGGCGTGCGCGACGACCGAGCCCATGCCCGGGTGGCTCACGCCGTCGGTGACGATCCGTCCGTCGCTCCACGGCTGCTTACGGATCCAGTCGGCGAACACCTTCGCGTCCGAGCGGTCGGCGCTCCCGCCGAAGTCGAGGCATCCTTCGCTGCCGCCGGTCCCGCGCTCGTCGGCCTCGACGTACGCCGCGCCGCGCAGCACGAAGAACTCGTAGTCGGTGTAGCCGCCGGCGGCCTGGTCGAGCGGCCGGTACGGGGTCATCTGCATGAGCGTCGGGATCTTGGAGTCCGCAGGGAGCCCGACGGGGAGGTGCAACGTCAGCGAGAGTTGCGTGCCGTCCTCGGCCTCGAGGTAGTGGGTCGTGACCTCGACGTCCGAGTACTTGGGCTTCGAGAGGGCGGCCTTCCAGCGCTCGGTCGACCAGCGCTTGCCCTTGCCCGCGGAGGCGGGCCCGGCGGCGAGCGGAAGAGCGGCGAGGCACGCGACGAGGCCGAGCGCGGCAAGACGATGGATTCGCATGGGAGGGGGATTCGGCGCCGCGGGGCGGCTCCCTTCCCCGCTGACCCGCATGGGCCGTGAGCTGTCGCCGCCCCGTCGCCGCTACCGCTCGGTAGCCGGCGCCTCCCGCAACGTCGCCCAGTCGACGTCGAAGATCGTCGGGTCGGCCGGGTCGAGGACGACGTCGACGGTCGCGCCCTCGATCAGCGCGAGCCGCGCCCGGTCCAGCAGGGTCTTGGCGCTGTGTTGCTCCGGGGTCCCGTTCACGTCGATGGTCATGTCGACCTTCACTTTTGCCTGGCCCCGCAGGGAGCCGAGATCGGTCGCGCGCAGGACGGTCGCGGTCGTGCGGACTCCCTTGCCTTCGTTCACCCGGAGCTTTCTCACCAACCCCGTCGGGTCGATCTGCAGCGCAAGGCCGTGGAAGATCAGAGCGATCCCGCCCAGGCCGTAGACGCCCCCCGCCCATCCGTCGTAGCCGAGGCCCAAGCGGACCGCGCCCTCGGCAAACCCGGGCGCGAGGTACCAGAGGCCGATTGCGAACACGACCGCGCCGTAGAGCCGCCTTCGGCGGACGCTCTCGGGGGTGGGGTTCAGCCGGTCGCCGCGCAATCCACGGACGAGCCCCACGAGGCCGGCCGACGCGATAGCCGCTCCGACGAGCCCGAAGGCCGTCCTCCAACCGGCACTGCCGAACGCGACGTCGTCGTTCGAGCCGGAGAGCGCCAGGGCGACGGACAGACCGCCGAGCGCGAGCCGTGCGATCCCGAAGGCGACCCCGAAGCGGCTCACCGAGGATCGGCGTCTCCCGCCGGCCCCCGCCAGCTACGCCAATCGATCTTGAACACCTCTGGGTCGACCAGGTCGACGGCGACGTCGACCGTCGAGCCGGGCGTCGCGAGCGCGCGCTTGTCGGGTTCGAGGACTACTCGGGTGCTCGCCGGGTAGACGCGTCCGTTCACGTCGATCTCGAGGGTGATCTCCATCACGGGCCGCTCTCCGACGGCCGTCCCCGTCTCGGTCGCGCCCAGGATCGTGGCGGTTCCGGGGACGCTGGGCCCGCGTTCCAGCTGCTGCAGCCGCAGTCCGCGGGTGATGTCGAGCTGTAAGGAGAGGCCCATGGCGAGCAGATAGAGGCCGCCGGCGCTGAAGAGGGGATCGGTCCACGAGTGGAACGTGACGGTCGCGCGCGCGAAGGGGTCGATGACGGCGGCCGCGACGAGCCACGCACCGATCGCGACCATGACGAGACCGCGGCGGCGGAGACGGGAGCGGATCTCCGGGGTCAACGGCGTCGTCAGAGCGCTCGCCACCCGCAGCAGCCCCCTCACCGACAGGAGCGCGAGGACCGCGCCGGCGATTCCGAGGCCGATCCTCCATCCGCCGGCGGCGAACGTGGCCTTGCCGGCGGCGAAGCCCTCGTCGATCGAGAGAGCGAGCGCGACGCCTCCCAGCGCGAGCTGCACGAGCCCGAAGACGAAGCCCCAGAACCCAGGCGCGGGCACGGTCGGGGAGGTGTCGACGCCGGGCTGGACCGGGCCTCGCATCGCCGGGCGCGAAGCCGGCGACGGGCGATCACCCATGCGGCGCCTTCCAGGTGCTCCAGTCGACGTGGAAGACGTTCGGGTCGATCCGGTCGACGAGGACGCTCACAGTCGAGCCGGGGATCAACAGCGCCAGCTTCGCCCGCTCCATCACGATCTTGTCGCTCACGAGGTGGGTCTGGCCGTCGACCTCGAGCTCGAAGTCGATCTTCACCTGCGGCGCGTCGTTGACGCTCACGCCGGTGTCGCTCGCCTGGACGATCCGGGCGACGCCCGGGCGGCCCTCGCCGCGGCCGACCCTCTGCTGACGGATGTGGCGCGTCGGGTTCCACTGCAGCACGACCCCCATCAGGACGAGGTAGATGCCGCCGACGAGGTAGACGGTCTTGACCCAGCCCGAGAACGCCACGGTGACGTCGCCCAGCGCCTCGACGACGGCCATCGTGAAGAACGCCATCCCGAGGACGATGAGGACGCGGCCCCACGTCTTCCCGCGCTGGTGCAGCTGTGGGGTCAGCCTCGGCCTCTCGTCGCGGAGGGCACGGACCCACCCTCGAAGAGCGAGGAAGACCAGCCCTGCGCCGACGACCCCGAACACGGCCTTCCAGACTTCCGACTCGAACGACGCCTTCCCGGCGGCGAAGCCGGGGCTCAGGGCGAGTGCGGCCGTGATCGCGCCGAGCGCGAGGTGCATGAGCATGAAGATCCACCCGCCGGCGCCCGGCTGCGCGGGCATCTCCTCGTACTGTCCGCCGGACGGGTCCGCCATCTGCTGAATGGGGTCCATCCGCCCATTAGGCCATCGTCCCTTCGAGCGGATCAAGCTTGGTGCACTATGCGGGCATGAGCGAACAAACGCAGGACTACATCTACGACGCGGCTTCGGCGGACGAGCGCCGGCGCCTCGAGCTCCTCGAACGCCTCAACGACCCGGCGACCGTCGAACACCTCGAGGCGATCGGCGTCGGGCCGGGGTGGCGGTGCCTCGAGGTCGGCGGCGGCGGAGGCTCGCTGACGCGCTGGCTCTGCGACCGTGTCGGCCCGGAGGGCCGCGTGGTCGCGACCGACCTCGACACGCGCTTCCTCGACGAGATCGAGGCGGCGAACCTCGAGGTGCGGCGTCACGACGTCCTCGAAGACGAGCTGGAGTCCGGGGCGTACGACCTCGTGCACTCACGGTTCCTGTTGGAGCACCTCCCGCGCTACCGCGACGCGCTCGCCCGGATGATCGACGCCGTGGCCCCCGGTGGGTGGATCCTCGTCGAGGACGTGGACTTCGCCGGGGCGCTTCTCGCCGACCCCGCGGAGCGCCCGGGCTACCCGCGCGAGACCGTCGCGGTGGCGGCCGAGCTGTCCGCTCGACTGCTGTCGATGGCGCCGATGCGGGGCATCCAGCCCGAGCTCGGACGGCACCTTCCGGCATTGCTGGCCGAGGCCGGTCTCGAAGTGGTCGGTGGAGAGGGCCGCACGACGTGGCTGTGGACGGGCACCGAGCAGGCGGAGCTCGGCCGCCTCTCGCTCGACCGGGTCACGAAGGTCGCCGCCGAGATGGGCGCGATAACGGAAGAAGAGCGCGCCGGCTACATGAGGGTGGTCACGGAGCCGGGCATAGGGACGTTCTCGCCGCTTCGCTTCGGGGCCTGGGGCCGCAAGCCGGGTTCGCCAGACT
>DASQEJ010000322.1:0-4308 GCA_035633715.1 Actinomycetota bacterium
GTTGTTCCTCGTGACGAAGGGCGCGGTGCTGCCGGTCGTGATCGAAGAGCACCATCTGCTGCGCGGGAACGCGCTCTCCAGCGGGGGCGGGATGATCGCCGCGATCCTCGTCATCAAGAGCGAGTTCCCCGACGCGGGCGACAGGTTCGGCCGGCTGTCGTCGAGCGCGCTCGCGCTCGGCAGCGCGGGGGCCGGCGCGTTCCTCGGCGCGGTGACCGCCCCACTGATCGGGCGACGGCTGCTGAAGCCGGGTCTCGTGGTGTCCGGCTTCGTGGTCTCCGGCATAGGGATCGCCGCCCTCGGCGGGCTCCGCAGCATCCCCGCGGTCCTCGCGCTCACCGCGATCGGCGGGTACGGAGGGTTCCTGACGAAGGTCGCGGTCGACGCGCAGGTGCAGGAGGCGTTGCCCGACGAGTACAGGGGGCGCGCCTTCTCGCTCTACGACATCCTCTACAACCTCGCGAGCGTCGCGGCCGCCGGCGTGATGGTGCTGGGCCAGGAGGTAGCCCTGCGCCCGATGGTCCTCGGCACGGGGGCCGTCACGCTGGTGCTCGCCGCGGCGTTCGCCGCGATCCTCACGCGCCACGGCATGCGGCTCGCCAAGCCCCGCTAGGCTCACGCTGTGGGCGCGCGCGACGAAGGCGAAGGGCGGAGCTCGGTCCTGGTCGCGGCCCTCGTCCCCTGCGCGGTGATCGTCGGGATCGCGTTCCGCGCGTGGATGCTGACGTCGCCCATCGGGTTGCTCGACTCCGACGAGGCCGTCGTCGGCCTCATGGCGCGGCACATGCTCGAGGGCGAGTTCCCGATCTTCTTCTGGGGCCAGCCCTACGGCGGGCCGCACGAGGCCCTGCTCGCGGCCGGCGTCTTCTCGATCGCGGGGTCGTCCGTCGTTGCGCTCAAGCTCGTGCCCGCGATGTTGTCCGCGGTCGCCGCCGTCCTGACGTGGAGGATCGGCCGCCGCACGGTCGGCGACACCGCCGCGGCGATCGGCGCGAGCCTCCTGTGGGTCTGGCCGATGGCCTTCGTGTGGTGGTCGATCAAGGCCGTCGGCTTCTATCAGGTCGCGCTGGTCTGCGGCCTCGGCGTCGTGCTGCTCGCGCTGCGACTGCGCGAGCGCGACTCGGTCGTCGACGCGCTCCTCCTCGGCCTGCTCGCCGGGACGGGATGGTGGGCCACCGCGCAGAGCGTGTATTTGATCCTGCCCGCGGTCGTGTGGCTCGTCGCGTCGCGGCCGCGGGTCGTCAAGGTCGCGCCGGTGGCGATCCTCGGCGCGCTCGTCGCGGCCGGACCGTGGCTCGTGCACAACGTGCGCAACGACTGGGTCGGACTGCACGCGCCGGCGGTGGCGGTCCCGAACAACGGGTACGTCGACCACCTCCGCATCTTCTTCACCGAAGCCCTGCCGCGCGCGCTGGGCCTCCGGCTCCCCGACGGCTGGCTGCCGCCGGTAGGGGGGCAGATCGCGTACGCGCTCCTGCTCGCGCTGTTCGTCTACGCGGCTTACCGGGCGCGCGGGAACGCGCGTCTGCTCGTCGTGATCGCGGTCGCATATCCGTTCCTGTTCGCCGTCTCGTCGTTCTCCTGGTACGTCGAGCACCCGCGCTACCTGCTGTTGCTGTCGCCGGCCGCCGCCCTGCTGCTCGGGTGGGGGTTGTCGAAGGTCCCGGCCCCCGCGGTCGTCGCCGCGTTCGCGACGATCCTGGGCCTCACGGTGTTCGCGCTCGTGTCGGTCAACCGCGAGAGCCGCTTGATCCCGCCCGCGCCCGACGTCCGCTCGCCGCTCTCGGTCGAGCCGATGGTCGAGTACCTCGAGGAGCAGGACGTCGAGGCAGCGTGGGCGACGTACTGGCTCGCGTACAGGCTCACGTTCGAGAGCGGCGAGGACGTCATCGTCACGCCGTACTCGGGCGCGGTCCGCAACGCTGAGTACGCCGACTACGTGCGCAACCACCCCGCGGCCGCGTTCGTCTTCCTCGACGAGTCGTCCATGGACGACCACTTCCGCGTCGCGCTCGAGGGGATGGGCGTGCAGTTCGAGCGCACCGCGGTCGAAGGGTTCGTCGTCTACCGACCCGCGACGGACGTCGATCCCGAGGCCGTTCCCGGCCTTCTCTAGCCCCCGATAGGAACATCACGCGCCTCTCAGGCGTTGTGATCGGTAATCGAATCATTCCTTTGAGGGGGTCTTCTTCTTGCGACGAATGTCCGTCGTTCTTCTCGCGCTCTGTCTGCTCGTATCCGTTTCGGCGATACCGGCTTCGGGGCGACCCACCGGCGACGTCGCCGGAACGCTCACCTACGACGACTACGTGACAGGCCACCTGACGTATCCCGCGGTGGAGCAGGCGGATCGCTTCATCGCACGACAGGAAGCGCTCGACGCGCGGCCCGCGGCCGCGCAGGACGGCGCGACTTACGGCCGCCCCGGCTGCAAAGCCCCGGCCGAGTACGAGGTCGGCGACACGCGCACGTTCTGGGTGTCGCAGAACCAGGCCGGCAACCAGGAGATCACCGCGACGCTCGCGGCGAAGTCCAAGCACGGCTACATGTGGGTCCAGCGCGAGTTCTACCTCCCGGCCGCCGGCGAAGCCCCCGAGGGCGGGTTCGTCACGCAGGCCGAGGCAGAGGCCGGGCTCGTCGACTGGGAGAGCATCTACGAGATCGACCGCAAGTACTTCGGGATCGAGCCGAACCCCAAGAGCCCCGCGCAGAACCTCCCGCCGGGCCTGCCGTCGAACTGGCGTGACGCCGACTGCGACGTCCACGTCCACATCCTGAACTTCCCGATCGACGCGGGCTCCGCCGGCGGCGGGGGCGTCGGCTACACCGCCGGCTACTACTCGTCGGAGCACGAGTACCCGAACGGCGACGGCGAGCACGAGTCGCCGTTCTCGAACCAGGCCGAGATGTTCTTCATGAACTCGCTTCACCTGAACGTCGGCGACGACACGTACGCAGGCGTCCTCGCCCACGAGTTCTTCCACATGATCCAGTTCTCGAACGACTACAACGAGGAGACGTGGGTCAACGAGGGCATGGCCGACATCGCCGCCGTCGTGAACGGCTTCGGCGACATCGTCCAGGGACACGTCGACGCATACCAGGAGAACCCCGACCAGCACCTGTTCGACTGGAAGGGTGTCGTCGACGACTACGGCCAGGCGTTTCTGTTCTTCGACTACCTCTTCAACCACTACGGCGAGCCGGAGATCGAGAAGACCGGCGAGCTCGAGGCCTACGGGCTCGCGAAGCTGCTCACGCGGACGCCCGCCGACGGCGCGAAGGGGATCACGCAGGTGATCGCGACGCGGGCCGCTTCTCTGAAGAGCTCGCTGAACCCCTACTACCGCAAGGGCAACTTCGGGAAGGTGTTCAAAGACTACCTGATCGCGAACTACCTCGACGACCCGAGCCTCGCCCGCGGCCAGTTCGGCTACGCGAACCGCGACGTCGCCGTTGCGCAGACCGGGACGGACGACGCGTCCCCGGCCGACTCCACGGTCCACCCCTACGGGGCCGACTACTACGAGGTCACCGGCGAGGGCACGTTCAAGAGCAAGCTGCAGGATCCGGTCGCGGTGATCCCCGCGGTCGAGGGCCAGCCGGGGCCGGGCAAGAAGTTCGCCTGGTCGAACAGGGCCGACGAGATGATCACGTGGCTCGAGCGCCCGGCCGACCTGTCGAACGCCACGACCCCGACGCTCACGTTCGACTATTGGCACCAGATCGAAGAGGACTGGGACTACGCGTACGTCCGTGTCTCGCAGGACAACGGCGCGACGTACGAGTTCGTGCCGGCGCCCGAGTGCGGAGGCCGCACGACGAACCCCAACGGCAACAACCGTGCGGCCACCGAGGGCGGCGGCATCACCGGCGACTCCGAGGGCTGGAAGACGTGCTCGCTCGACCTGACGCAGTGGACGGGCGGGCCGGTGCTGATCCGCTTCGAGTACGACACGGACCAGGCCACGACCGAGCCCGGCTACGTCGTCGACAACGTGACGCTGAAGGACGGCGACAAGACGATCTGGGCCAAGCAGACGTTCGAGAAGCGGGCCAAGGCCTTCGACTTCGGGGGCGACGCGCTGAAGAAGTGGATGGCGCTGAAGCCGCTGAAGAGGAACCGTCCGCTCGTCCAGGTCGTGCAGGTCGCCGGCAACAGCGCGATCCGTTACACGCTCACGAGGAAGTCGTTCAAGAAGGTGAAGGCGGGGCTGAAGCAGCGCCGAGCCCGAGGCGTGCGCGGGGACAAGACGATCTTCGTCTTCTCGGCGACGACGCCGATAGCGACCGACCCGTTCGCCTACA
>DASQEJ010000323.1:0-2977 GCA_035633715.1 Actinomycetota bacterium
CGACGGCGACACCCCCAACAACCAGGCCGACGAGGGCGACAACGCCCACCCGTCCGGCAAGGACCGCTCGGTCGAAAACGGCGGCTCCGCCAACCAGGGCAACTCCGAGTCCGACCCCGACGACGACGGCCGCGGCCAGGACCGCACCAACGGCGGCCACGACAAGCCCAACGGCTCCGGCGGCGTCGACAAGGCCGACCAGGACGGCAACAACGGCTGTGGCAACGACGACGACTTCGAAGACGACAACGAGGGCTGGTGCGGCCGCAAGCCCAAGCCAGCCAAGCCCGAGGTCAAGCCTGCCGGCCCCTGCGACGCAGACGCCACCATGCCCGGCACGCAGCCGTGCAAGGACGAGTCGAAGCCGTGTGACGCAGACGCCACCATGCCCGGCACCCAGCCGTGCAAGGACGACAGCTCCAAGCCTTGCGACGCAGACGCCACCATGCCCGGCACGCAGCCGTGCACGGACGACGAGGACGAGGTCGAGCCGGACGTGAAGCCGAACGTCATCACCCGGCCGGGCACGCCCGAGGTCCCGACCGTGGTCCTCGGCGAGCGCCTCGCCCGCAGCGAGCAGCCTGCTGCGCCGCTGGCCGCCCGTCAGGCCACGACGCAGCCCGCCGGTTCGGTCCTGCCCTTCACCGGGGCCAGCCTCCTGCTCTTCGCAGGCGCCGGGCTGATCCTCACGGGGGCGGGCATCATCGCCGCTCGCAAGCGCTAGACACGAACGGCGTAGCCACGGCGGGAGCCAGAACCGCCGGAGAAAGATGGTGAACGCTGGGAGCAAAGAGGGGGCCGGACATCCGGCCCCCTCTTTCGCGTCCGATCGTTTTCAGTCGCGGCTCAGGCAGGCTCCTCCGCAGGCGCCCACGCGGGGCAGCGGTCGTGGAACGAGCAGCTCATGCAGAACGGCGAGGGCCGGGGGCGCCAGTCGTCGCGGTCCGCGGCACGGCGGATCGCCGACGCGAGCGCGAGCATCTGGCGCTCGAACGCCACGAGCATCCGCTCGTTCGGGTTCAAGGTGAGGACCGCCGGGTCGGCGAGGTAGACGAGCCGGATCTCGCGCGGGATCACCCCGAACGCCCTCCAGCACACGAGCGCGTAGAAGCGCAGGCCGAAGAACGCCGACAGCTCCCGCGACTCGCCGGGGACCCGCCCGGTCTTGTAGTCGGTCAGCACCCAGTCACCGTCCGGCCGCTCCTCGAGACGGTCGATGACGCCGCGGAGGTGGATGTCCGTCAGCTCGTACTCGACCCACCACTCGAGCCGGCTCGCGCTCAGCATCCGCGGGTCCTCGAGCTTGAAGTAGTTGCGCAGGAGCCGCGCGCTCTCCTCGAGCCAGGCGTCCTCCTGCGGGTCGGCCATCCCGTCGGGCCGGAACTCTGCGTCGTCCTTGACCTCGCGCCACAACGCCTCGAGCAGGTCGATCGCCCGCTGCGGCGTCCGCGTGCTCGGCGCCTCCGCGAACAGCCGCTCGAGCACGGCGTGGACGAGCGAGCCCCGGGCCGCGGCCCCCGACACGGGCTCGGGCACCCGGTCGACCGCACGGAACTTGAAGAGCTGGGGGCAGCTCTTGAAGTCGGTGGCGCTGGAAGGGGAGAGCTTGAGTAGGGCCTGCTCCATCACTGGAACCCTAGGCCCGGCCCCCTTCGGTCTCGCGGATTTCGGGCGCCCCCGTGTGGCCCATCCCGACGATCACGCCGGCGACGAGCAGCGCGCCGCCGAGCCCCGACAGGAGCACGGGCAGGCCGACGAACTGGCTGTACACGAGACGGGCCGTGAGATACAGGATCTCGGACACACCCAAGAGCGCGGCAGCACCGAAGGCGACGCCCCGCCACGCCGACGCCAGCCGCGGGAGCGCGGCCACTGCGACGGCGAGCCACCCGAGGTTCAGGATGATCGAGCCCGCGATCTGCCGGACGTGCAACGACTGGTCTTCGACCCGGAACCCGAGCAGGCGCGAGTACGTCGTCGTGATGGGGCCCTGGACCTCCCGTACGGGCCAGACGTACGCGACGGCCAAGACCGCGAGCCCTATCGGGATCAGGTACCTGCTGGCGACCGCTGCGCTGCGCTTCGGCTCGTCCATGCCGACGCCCTTTCTCTAGAGGCTCCCGAGGAACTCCGCCAGCGCGCCGTTGAATGCCTCGGGCGCCTCGAGGTTCGACAGGTGGCCGGCCTCGGGGATCACGACGAGGCGCGACCCTCCGATGTGCTCGTGCATCGTGCGCGAGAGCTCGGGGGGCGTCAGCGTGTCGTTCTCGCCCACGACGATGAGCGTCGGCACGTCGATCGACGTCAGGTCGGGGGTCGAGTCCGGCCGCCCCTTCATCGCCTCGAGCGCGCCGATGTAGCCGGCGGGCGGGTTCTCCATCAGCGAGCGGACGTTAGCGACGACGTCGGGCTTCTTCTCCCGGGTCGGCTCGCCGAGGAGCGCGCCGATCAGACCGTCGGTCAGAGCACCCGGCCCCTGCTCGCGCACGATCCCCTGCTGGTTCGTCCGCTTCTCGATCGCCGCGGGAGCGTCGGCCTCCGCACGCGTGTCGGCGAGCACGAGCGCGGACACGACCGAGCGGTGCTTGCGCAGGAACGCGAGCGCCACGTAACCGCCGAGCGACAGCCCCGCGAGGACGACCCGGTCGATGCCGAGCTCGTCGAGCACCGCCTTCAGGTCGTCGGCGAACGCGTCCACCGAGTAGGCGGAGGGGTCCTCGGGCGCGTCGGAGTCGCCGAACCCCAGGAGGTCGGGGGCGATGAAGCGCCAGCGGTCGCCGAGGGACTCGATCTGGGGCTCCCACATCCGGGCCCGCAGGGGGAACGCGTGCACGAGCAGGACGGGCGTCCCCGCGCCGCCGGTGTCGAGGTACTCGATGCGCCTGGAGTCGACGGTGACGCTTGGCATTGGTGGGCCTCCCGGGATCTCGTGGGTGTCTCGGCCCGAGGATAGTCGCCGCTAGGCCCCCGCAGACCG
>DASQEJ010000324.1:0-1893 GCA_035633715.1 Actinomycetota bacterium
CGGAGGGTGTCAATGGGGTCGACGGTCTGTCTACCTCCGAGATACAGGCCCTAGGCCCGGACCTCCACGATCCCGTTCTTGATCACCGCTATGCCGTCCGGGTTGTAGGTCTCGAAGCCGTACGTCGCCAGCCCGGCCCCCTCGGCCTCGTTCCAGAAGCGCGTCGTCAGCTCCTGGCCGGGCAGGACCGGCTTCGACAGCCGCACGCCCACGCGCGCGATCCGCGTCGGGTCGCCGCCGGCCAGGCCGTTGACCGCGCCCTTCGCCGCCATCGCCATCGTGCACATGCCGTGGAGGATGATCCCGGGGAGCCCGGCCATCTTCGCCGTGTTCTCGTCGACGTGGATCGGATTGTGGTCGCCGGACGCCTCGGCGTAGCGGTAGGTCTGGTCGTCGTCGACCTTCGTCGTCTCCTCGTACACGACCTCGCGCTCCGCCTCGGACGTGGCCGCCGCCGAGCGGCTCCCCGAACCGGTGCCGCGGATGAACATCGTGCCGCGCACCTCGGCCACGACCTCGCCGTCCTGGTTCGTCTCGGTCCCCTTCACCGTGAACGTCTCGCCGGTCTCCTTCTGCTCGACCGACTCGAGGACGGCCGCCACGGTTAGGACGTCACCGGCCTTGATCGGCTTGTAAAAGACGTGCTCCTCGGCGGCGTGCACGAGCCGGAGCAGGTCGGCGCCGAGCTCGGGGTCCATCGCCGCGCCCATGAACGCGTTGAACGCCGGCACGACCGGGAACACCGGGGGCGCGACGACGTCGGTCCCGCCCAGGTAGCGCTCGTTCTCGTCGTTGGTCGCCCGCGCGTAGCGCTCGATGTGGTCGGCCGTCACCTCGAACGTCGAGGTGCCGTAGTCCTTGCCGACGAGCTCGGTGTTCAGTCCCACTCGAAGCCTCCAGTCGAGTTAGTGCGGCAGCTCTACGTCGGCCTCGCCGATGAGCGCCGTCTCTTCCTCCGGCAGCTCGAGGCCGTCGGGCCCCGGCCCCCGCCTCCGTGCCTCCATCGTCACCTTCACGAGCCCGTCCTCGATCGACACGACGCGGCCGGTGCACGCGATCTCGTCGCCCGGCCACACGCGCGTCGTGAAGCGGACCTTGAAGCGGCGCAGGTTCTGCGCCCCGCCGAACCAGTCCGAGACCGCGTGTGCGAGGTAACCGGCGGGGAGCATCCCCATCGCGAACACCGTCGGCGCCCCGGTCGCCTGCGCGTAGCCCTCGTCGGTGTGGATCGGATTGAAGTCGCCGGACGCCCCCGCGTACTTGACGATGTCGACGCGCTCGAGGGGGCCGAACACCATCTCGCCGAACTCCATCCCCGGCGTGACGCCCTCCATCGTGATCGTCTGCGGCACGCTCACGAGCCCGGGTCCTTCGCGGTCTCGATCAGCGTGTAGTACGCGGTGAGGACCTCCTCGTCCTCGGCGTCGGTGAAGACCGACTCGTACGTCACGAAACGCATCGACCCACCGCGCCTTCCCTCCTTCGTGAAGTCCTTCGAGATCCGCATCTTGCCCTTCAGCACCTCGCCGGCGAACGGGAGCCGCTTGTAGGTGAACTCCTGCTCGCCGTGGAGGACGCGGCCGTAGTCGAGGTTCGCGCCGAGGCGCTCCTCGCGCTCCTCGCGCGACACCTGCCAGATCTGCGTCACGGTGAACGTCGGCGTCGCGACCACGTCGGGGAACCCGTGGAGCCGCGCGGCCTCCGGGTCGAGGTGGATCGGGTTGTCCTCCCCCACCGACAGCGCGAACTCGCGGACCTTGCCGCGCTCGACCGGCAGGTCGAACTCGATGACTTGGTCAGGCAAGGGGGGTCCCTCCTCCGATGGCCTTCGACAGCATCGTCATCATGCCCTCGGGCGCGATCCCCTGCGGGAACTTCTCCGAGAGGGCCGCG
>DASQEJ010000325.1:0-3065 GCA_035633715.1 Actinomycetota bacterium
GCGTCGTTGCACCTCGACCATGTCGGTGACGACGTCGGGCAGGGGGCCGTCGTCGCGCACGCTGCCGCCGAAGAGGTAGTCGGCGCCGCTCTTCACGAGGTTGTAGACGATCCCGTCGCCGAACACGCCCGCGTCGATCGCGGCGCGGAAAGAGCCCTGGCGCCTCAGCTCGTTGATAGCGCGGATGTGGTGCTCGTGACCGTGGTCGGCAGGCGTGCCCTGCTCGAGGTAGACGCCGAGCGACGTGCCGAACATGTTCGACTCGATGTCGTGCGCGGCGACGCCGTTGCCGGCGAAGAACGCGTGCACGTATCCCGCGCGGATAAGCGCGGCGACGTCGGGGCCGGCGCCCGTGTGGACGACCGCGGGCCCCGCGACCCACAGGATCCGCTTGCCGCTCTCCTTCACCGCGCGCATCTGCTCGGCCACCTGCTCGACGAGCAACGCCTTGGGCTTCTCGCTCGACACGTCAGACGACATGAACTCGAACGCCTGCGACCCGCCCTCGCCGGGCTTCGCCGGCGGATGCACGCGGATGCCGAGGCCGCTCATCACGATCTGCATGCCCGCACGAACGTCGGTCATCGCGATCGTGCGGATGGCCTCGCCCTCGTAGACGAGACCGCAGTCCATCTCCGGACGCGTCACGCCGATCCAACGGCCTTTGATGCGGACCTCGGTCTCGAGGTTCGTAGTGGAGTAGAAGCCGGGAGGGAACGCGCCGTCGACGTCGGCCTCCGCGAGCGATGCGTCCTCGATCGTCTCCGGGTTCGCGCCGTGTTGACGGAGCCGCTCGATCACGTTGCCGAGAGCGTGCTCGTCGCCCGCCCTCACCTGGATGCGCGCGTAGGACTCGTCGTCCTGCCGGACGCCGAGCGTCAACTCGACGATGTCGTACTCGGCCCCCAGCGCGACGATCTCGTCGAGCGTGCGCGGCAGCGCGAGCGAGTCGATGATGTGTCCTCGTAGGACGACGGTCTCAGAGGTCATGGCGCGCCCGCTCCTTTATGAACTCGAAGGTCCTTCGGTAGACCTCGTCGCGGTCGCGGTCGAGGGTGATGACGTGATACGAGTCGTCGACCCACACGAGCTGCTTGTCCTCGGACGACACCGAGTCGTAGACGAGCGGCGCCGTGCTGGGATGAGCGGTGTGGTCGTTGTGCGAGTGCATCAACAGGATCGGGGCGCGCACTGCGCCGAGATTGCGTCGCGCTTGCTTGACGAACTGGAGCATCACGTAGGTGGCCCCGGTGGGAAGGCGGTCGTACGCGAGCTCTCTCTGCTCGGGGTCTGCGATGTCGTTGCCCGCCCCCGGGACCGATCGGACGATGCGCCGGATGACGGGAGCGAAGAAGCGCAGCGGGTCCTTGGTCAACAGAAACGTCGACAGAGCCACGATCCCGTCGACCTTGTCCGGATAGTGCGCTGCGAAGTTCAGGCTCAGCGCGGCCCCGAACGACAGCCCGACGAGGAACACCTGGTCCTTCTCGGCGGCGAAGACGTTGAAGGCGTCCTCGACGTGTTTGACCCATTCCTCGGCCTTGCGGGCGTTCAGGTCCTGCCACGCGGTCCCGTGACCGGGAAGCCGTGGCGCCATCACCGCGACGCCGCGCTCGGCCAGGTAGGCGCCGAGCGGCCTCATCGACTGGGGACTTCCGGTGAAGCCGTGGACGAGCAGCGCGCCGACCGGCCCTTCGCCGAGCTCGAACTCCTCGGCCCCCTCGAGCACCTTGAACTCCTGCACGGACTGCGATCCTCCTCGGGTGTCGTAACGGCGGCGGGCGTTGCGGCGTCCAACGCTACAGCCGCCCGCTGTCTTGACCGTTAGGTCAAGACTCCCACCTTGACCGGCTGGGTAGAGTCGAGTGCGGGGGCATCAAGTAGAGGGGCTGCCGGCACGCATGTACTGGGTCATCAAGGCGATTCTCAAGCCGTTGCTCAAGGCTCTCTACCGCATCCGGGTGGAGGGTCTGGAGAACGTGCCCAAGAAGGGTCCCGCGATCCTCGCCGCCAATCACCTGTCGTTCCTCGACTCGTTCTTCATCCCCCTCGTCGTGAAGCGCCGCAAGGTCACGTACCTCGCGAAGGCCGACTACTTCAAGTCGTGGAAGACGTCGTGGTTCTTCAAGGGCTGCGGCCAGATCTCGTGTGAGCGCGGCGGCGGCGACAAGTCCCAGCAGTCGCTCGAGATCGCGCTCGACGTCTTGAAGGAAGGAAAGCTCCTCGGCATCTACCCCGAGGGCACGCGGTCTCCCGACGGCTACCTGTACCGGGGCCGCACGGGCGTCGCCCGTCTCGCCCTCGCTTCCGGCGTCCCCGTGATCCCGGTCGGGCTCGTCGGGACCGAGAAGGTCATGCCGAAGTCGGCGAAGATCCCGCGGCTGTGGGGCCGGGTGAGGGTCGTCGTACGTATCGGCGAGCCGCTGGACTTCTCCCGCTACGCGGGCAAGGAGAAGGACCGCTTCGTGCTGCGCTCGGCGACGGACGAGATCGTCTACGAGATCATGCAGCTGTCGGGCCAGCAGTACCGGGACGAGTACGCGTCGAAGACGCCGTCCGAGCCCATGCCCGAGTCGACGCGTTCTATCTACGTCGACGAGATCGACCTCTCCGAGGAGACCCTCGCGGGCTAACTAGGCGCCCTTCAAGGCTCGGCCCACCCGCGGGCCCGTTCCACCGCCTTCTTCCAACCGTCGTGCAGCGAGTCCGCCTCGTCGCGGGACATGCGCGGCTCGAACTCGGCGTCGACCGACCACCGCTTCGAGATGTCGGCGGGGGAGTCCCAGACCCCGGCCGCCAGCACGGCCATGTAGGCGGCCCCCAGCGCGGTCGTCTCGGCCATCGCCGGACGCCTCACGACGACGCCGAGCTGGTCGGCCTGGAACTGGCAGAGGAAGTCCATGACGCTCGCGCCCCCGTCGACCCGCAGCTCGGCGAGGCCGGTGCCGGAGTCCGCCGCCATCGCGTCGACGACGTCCCGGGTCTGGTTCGCCATCGCCTCGACCGCAGCCCTCGTGAGGTGCGCCCGGGTGGTCCCGCGGGTGATCCCGACATAGGCGCCGCGG
>DASQEJ010000326.1:0-2479 GCA_035633715.1 Actinomycetota bacterium
CAACGTCTTGCGCTGGTGCACCCCGAAGCGGTGCTGCTCGTCCACCACCGCGATCCCGAGCTTGCGGAACGCGACCGCCTCCTGGATGAGCGCGTGCGTGCCGAGCAACAGGTCGACGTCGCCGGCCGCCACCTCCTCGAGGATCGTCCGGCGCTGCGCGGCGGGCGTCGAGCCCGTGAGCAGCCGGACGACGGGACGCCGCGACACCCTGGAAAACAGGTTCGCTCCCTCGGCCTCGCCGAAAGCGCGGTCGAGCAGCTCCCCCACCGTCAGGTGGTGCTGCTCGGCGAGCACCTCGGTCGGCGCCATGAACGCCGCCTGGTAGCCCCCCTCGATCGCGACCAGGCACGCGTACAGCGCGACGACGGTCTTGCCCGAGCCGACCTCGCCCTCGACCAGCCGGTGCATCGGATGGGCTTTCGCCATGTCCGCCGCGACCTCGCCGCAGGCGCGTCGCTGCGCGCGCGTGAGGTCGAACGGGAGCTCGGCGACGAACGTCTCCGCGAGCGACGCGGGGCCGGGGGCCGCGTGCGAGATCCCGCGCACGGTCCGCTCGAGCTTGCGCTTGCGGTAGACGAGCCCGAGCTGGAGCGTGAAGACCTCGTCGAAGACGATCCTGCGGCGCGCGCCGAGCACGTCGTCGCGCGAGTCGGGGAAGTGGATCAGCCGTACCGCGTCCGAGCGGCTCATGAGCCCGAGCCCGCGGAACAACGCCTCGGGCAAGGGGTCGAGGATCGCCCCGTGCTTGCCCAGCGCGTCCCACATGAGCTTGCGGAGCTGGTCGCTCGTCAGCTCGGCGGTCGCGGGGTAGATCGGGACGATGCGGCCGACGTTGAACGGCTCGGCCCCCGTGCGCACCCGCTCGAAGCGCGGGGCGCTCATCTGCAGGCGGCCGCGGAACAACCCCAGCTTCCCGTAGAAGAACGCGACGGTCCCGGGCTGCAGCGCCCGCGCCACCCACTCCTGGTTGAACCACGTGACGTCGATGGCGCCGGTCTCGTCGGCGATCTGGCCCTTGATCATCCGCTTGCCCGAACGCGTCCGGAACGGCGGAGCCATCTTCTTCACGGTCGCGTGCACCTGGACCTCGCCGTCGTGCCCCTCGGCCGCCAGCCGCCTCAGGTCCGCGATCGTCCGGAGCTGGGTCCGGTCGACGTGGTAGCGAGGGTAGTGCTGCAAGAGGTCCTGGACGGTCTGGATCCCGAGCTTCTCGAGGGCCTCGGCCCGCTTGCCCGTCGCGGGGATGGGTAGCGCCGCACGCGGGGACGCGTACAGCTCGAGACCCTTGGGGCGGGCCCGCACCGTCTGGCTCATGGACCCGAGGTTAGTGGCCGCTCCCGCCTAGCTGGCGTCAATGTTTGGTAACCTCTCGCCCCTATGGCTTCCGTATGTGACATCTGTGGGAAGACGCCGGGGTTCGGGAACAACATCTCGCACTCGCACAGGCGCACGCGCCGGCGTTGGAACCCGAACATCCAGAAGATGCGCGTGGTCGTCGGCGGCGCCCCCAAGCGCCTGTCCGTCTGCACGAAGTGCCTCAAGGCGAACAAGGTCACTCGGGCCGGCTAGCTCGGTTCGTTAGGTAGCAGCCGCTGCGGGGTAACCCCGCGCGATGCCCGACTTCGGCAAGGTCCTCGCCCAGATCAACCTCCGCGTCGAGAGAGCGCGCGCGAGCTACGGGCTCGTCGACATCGTCGTCAGGACGTTCAAGCGTCACTCCGAGGACGACGGCGGGTTCTACGCGGCGGCGCTCACGTACTACGTCTTCTTCTCGATGTTCCCGCTCATGATCTTCGCCACCGCGATCCTGGGCGTCGTGACCCATGTCTATCCCGACGTCGAGAAGGACCTGCTCGAGGAGGGCCTCGCGAGCTTCCCGCTGATCGGCAGCGTGATCGATCCCGAGGTGCTCCAGAGCATCCGGCGTGCAGCGGGCCGGCTCGCGCTGCTCAGCATCGGGCTCGCGCTCTACTCCGGCACCGGCGCGGTCGTGGCGCTCGGCCATGCCCTGAACAAGATCCACCGCGTCGAGAACGAGGGCAACTTCTTCGTGAAGCGCCTCGACGCCCTGAAGTGGCTGGCGCTGTTCGCGCTCATGGTGCTCGGGTCGCTCGTGGTCTCGGGGTGGGCGCGGTGGGCGCCGGGGTTCCTCGCGACGGTCCTCGCCCTCCCGGTCGGGTTCAGCCTCAACCTCGCGATCTTCGCCACGGCCTTCAAGTTCCTACCGAGAATGCCCCGGTCGTGGGCGGACGTCCTGCCGGGAGCGCTCGTCGCAGCCGCGATCTTCGAGCTGCTCAAGTACGTCGGGACGCTCTACATCAGCAGGGGGGCCGAGGCGCGCAGCGCCACGTTCGGCGCGTTCGCCACCGCCGCCGGCCTGCTCGTGGTGAGCTATCTGCTCGCCCAGATCACCCTGCTGACCGCCCAGGTCAACGCCGTCCTCGCGGAACGGCGGTTGACGCGACAATCGCTTGTCGAG
>DASQEJ010000327.1:0-3396 GCA_035633715.1 Actinomycetota bacterium
CCGCTGGCGCTGTTGCTGGAGCAGCTACCGGTCAGCATCTGGACGACGGACGCGGACCTGCGGATCACGTCGTTGCGCGGACGCGACATCCCGGAGCTCCGCTCGACGCCGGAGATAGTGGGCATGACGATGGCCGAGCGGCTGGGCACCTCCGACCCGGCTTTTCCCCCGATGAAGGCGCACCTCGACGCGCTCGAAGGAAGGGAGAGCCGGTACACGTTCGACTGGCAAGGCGTGACCTTCGACACGATGGTCATCCCGCTTCGGGGCGAACACGGTCGCGTGGAAGGCTGCATGGGCGTCGCTGTCAACGTGACCGAGCGCGTGGAGAGCCAGCGCGAGCGTGAAGAGACGCTGCGCCGCCTCGAGCGGTTGAACGTCGAACGCGAGGCCCTTCTCAGACACCTCGTGAAAGCGGAGGAGGAGGAGCGCAAGAGGATCGCGTCGGGCATCCACGACGACTCGATCCAGGTGATAACCGCGGCGGGGATGGCCCTCGACCTCCTGAAGAACCGTCTGCGGGACCCGGAGGCGGTGGAGCTCGCCGAGCGCGCCCGCGCGAACGTGTCGCACGCGATCGACCGGCTGCGCACCATGGTCTTCGCGCTGAGGCCGAGCGCGCTCGACGAGGCCGGTCTGGCGCCCGCGATCCGCCTTCTGTTGAAGAAGGCCGCGCTGCAGCTCGGCTTCGAGTTCTCGCTCGTAGACGAGACGAGGGCCGCACTCGAGCCCGACAAGCGCTACGTCGTCTACCAGATCGTCCAGGAGAGCATCGCCAACATCCGCAAGCACGCCGCCGCGCGCAACGTCGACGTCCGCCTCAGCGACGAGCACGGGTCCCTATGCGTCACGGTCAGAGACGACGGGCGCGGCTTCGACGCCACGGGGGCCAGGGACCAACTCCATTTCGGGCTGACGGACATGCGCGAGCGCGCCCAAGCCGTGGGCGGGACCTGCACGGTGACGAGCGCCGAGGGAGGAGGGACGGTCGTCGAGATCCTGATCCCGGCGGACCCCGAATCGGTAGCCGACCGGGGGCCCCACCCCCTGCGCCGCCGGGGAGAGCACGCCTAGCCGTCGAGGGCCCGCATTCGGTCGCGGACAACCGGGTTCGAAACAGCCTCCTCCACCCGTCACAGATCACACGCATACTCAGCGCGCAGCGCGTAGGAAGGACAAGCCGATCTGTGGGTGCTTCGCAGACGCGCCAGCGGGTGCGGGCCATCGTCAAGCCCGCACCCGTCGACGAGCGCGTTAGCTAGATATGAAGTCCTGGTCGATTTTTGCGCCGACGGTCTGCGCGCAATGCGCAACAGATTTCTCCTCGGGGAACAATGGCCCGAAGTCCCCCGTCGCCGACACGCACACTGTGATCAGGCCCAAGCTCACCTGTCCGGTCCCGGCGGAGGCGCACGCCGGGCCGGGACATGACAACGAGATGGTGCTCACCGAGCCGCCTGCGGCGGACGATGCCGTGCAAGAGACGGAGGTCAAGAGTCCGTCGGGCGTCGCGCTCGCGTCGGCCTCGACGACCAGCTGAAGAGTGTTCAGCCCGATGAGAACCCCCGTGACGCGGCACGACGCGCGCACGATGCGGGCCGGCACCCTGTCGCCGAACGTTACGGCTTCGACATCTGCCGCAGCGGCTGCAGCGGGCGATGCCGGCAGCACCGACATCCCGATAGCCGCAACGGCCGCGCCAGCGGCAAGCCTCGCCTTGCGACCTCTACTCCTGGAAATCATTCAGTTGCCTCCCCTAGAGTGAATTCCGCCTTGCGGGCACGCGGTCCGCCGTGTGCACCTCCTTCCGCCCTCGCGGCCGCCCCATCCCACTTCCGATCAACCGCAAATTTCGGGCGCACGGGCGCGCGCTCCTGCTACTTTCAACTATGAAATTTGCTCGAAGGCAACGGGTAGTTAACCGAAGTCCCTCAGAGGCCTAGGTCGAGCCAGGCAGTCGTATGACCGACATCGCTGACGGCCGCCGCGGATGCGAACCAAACCCCTTGACCGCTCCGGCCGGTAGGGACGGACAACCGGAGTCCGTTGCCGACCGTCATCGACTCGCCGGCCCAAACCCCGGTCAACTCGACGATGTCCTGACTGTCGGCGGTCGGGCAAGCTGGGGCGAATGCGATCGCGTCCTCGGGTGGTGCGCCGTTGTACCAGCAGAAGCCGGAGTAGCTCGAGACGTGTGCGGCTTCGCGCGTCCAGAAGACCTGCAGCTGGGAGACCTCCCCGTCGAGAGTGCCGGTCGCGCCAGCCGAATAGAGGTTGTGCACAGGCCCTGTCTCCACGAAGACCTTCGGCGACTTCTCCTCGTACCGGGCGGCGCCGGTGGGTGAGATCGTGGTTCGGCCGCCCAAACCGTCGAACGACAGGGTCAGCGTGGCCGGCTCCTGCGTAAAGACGTACAGCCGGTACCGCCCCTTGGGCAGGTTCCAGAACCCTTCCCAGTCAGGGCCCTCGGGGCCCAGGCCGAAGTGAGTCAAGTACAGCGCCGAGTCCGCCTCCTCAGGAAGACGACCGCCTAGGAGAACCAGCGGCTCGGAGGAAGGGGCATCCGCGGCGACGAGCGCGAATGTGACCGTTCCGTCGCCCCCCTCGATCTTGAAGTCGTCCTCGTTGGGGTCGAGCCACGGGTGCCACACTCGAACCGTCTTCGGAAGTACGACCGAGGCGACGGAAGCCTTTTGCACCTTCACGACGGTGGCTCCGGCGAGCCTCTGGTCCGGGGCCGGACGGGCTCGGCTTGCTTCGGCGCTCGGCACGATGGCGCCGGCGCAGGTCACCGCGACGGCTACAGCCGATACAGCCAACCTCCGTCCCACCGCTCCTCCGACCTCACCGATCGTCAAAGACTCTTTCCGCGAAGTTAAGTTCGACGGCGAAACAGCGAGTCCTCCCCGCCAGGAGCGGCCGACGGGAACGTATGCGTCGGCGGTAACACTTTCCGTCGCGTAAAGAGCCGCGTTCGGCCACCAACTCGGGACCTAGAAATAGACACCTGTGGCCCAAACGTGGCCCCGGAGCCGTCTTCGAGCATTCTCTCGACGCGGAGCAGGGGCCCTTTCGGGCCCCTGACCTGCGCTTCTTCACCGAGCGGGCGACCAGATTCGAACTGGCGACCCTCACCTTGGCAAGGTGATGCTCTACCACTGAGCCACGCCCGCAACCGTCCCATTATATCGGCCCGGCCCCCGCCCTCCGAGCGGGCCGAGCTCCCCCGATGGCTCGATCGTCGGCGCTATCCGGAACAGGAAGTCTCCTCCGCTCGTTACCCACGCGCCCCCGCCGCCGGCGGCGATCTCGAAGATCGCCGAGCCCTGCGGGAGCTCGGTCGTCGCGACCTCGTCCTCCTCGGGGGCGTACTCGCTCACCACCGGGCGGCCCTCG
>DASQEJ010000328.1:0-1987 GCA_035633715.1 Actinomycetota bacterium
TACGGCGAGGGCTTCGTGAAGAACCGTTACGTCGGCCGCACGTTCATCCAGCCGACTCAGTCGATGCGGCAACAGGGCATCAGGATGAAGCTCAACCCGCTGCGCGAGGTCATCGCGGGCAAACGAGTGGTCGTAATCGACGACTCGATCGTCCGCGGCAACACGACGCGCCAGATCGTCGCGATGCTGCGGGACGCGGGCGCGCGTGAGGTCCACATGCGGATCTCGTCGCCTCCGATCAAGTGGCCGTGCTTCTACGGGATCGACATGCCCGACCAGGACGACCTGATCGGCTCCCGCCTCTCGATCGACGAGATCGGCGCGCACATCAAGGCCGACTCGCTCGCGTACCTCTCGCTCGACGGGATGCTGGCCTCGACCGGGATCCCCTCCGACGACTTCTGCACCGCGTGCTTCTCGTCTCGCTACCCCGTCCCGATCCCGAGCGAGGAGCTCCGCAACAAGCACGTGCTCGAGCAACCGGACGACGCGTCGGCATGGCAGCCGGAGACCGGCTGACCGCGTCCTCGGATCGGGTAGCCGAGCTCGAGGAGGCTCTCGCCGAGCGCGACGCGAAGATCGCGCGGCTGGAAGAGCTCGACGGCCAGAAGAACGACTTCGTCGCCACCGTCTCGCACGAGCTCCGCACGCCCATCACGGCGATGATCGGCGCGGCGAAGACGCTCAGGCGCGGCGGCGACCAGATGTCGCCCGAGGAGCGCGAGACGTTCCTCCAGATGATCGAGCGCCAGGGCGACCGGCTGCTGAGGCTGACCCGGGGTGTCCTCGCCGGCGCCCAGGTCGAGGCCGGAGGCGCGCCTCCCCGCCGCGAGAGGACCGACCTCGCGACGCTCGCCCGCGACGTGGCGGCGGAGCTGCTCGACGCGTTCGGGCACTCGCACGAGATCGAGGTGACGACCGACCCCGAGGAGCCTGCGGCGTGGGGAGACCCGTCGGCGCTCAGGCAGATCATGTCGAACCTCGTCGAGAACGCCCTCAAGTATTCGCCGAAGGGGTCGAAGGTAAGAGTTGGGGTCTTCGACCTCTCGTCCCAGACCCTCATCGAAGTCTCCGACGACGGGCCGGGCATCGACGCCGCCGAGATCGGGACGATCTTCGAGAGGTTCAAGCAGATCGAGTCGTCACGTAGCGGAGGGTTCGGCCTCGGCCTCTACATCGTGAAGACCCTCGTCGAGCAGCATCGCGGCACGATCGAGGTGGCGAGCGAACCGGGGGCCGGCACGACGTTTCGCGTGCGGCTGCCCAAACGGTCGGCGCAACGGGAGCGGTAGGCTTTTCGAGCGCAGACGGCAGCGGAGGGATTGGAGCTCGGGTGGGCAAGCTGAAGGTCCTCGTAGCGGACGACGAACCCGCGCTCCGCAAGCTGCTGAAGACGAACATGGAGCTCGAGGGCTACGAGACTCTCGAGGCGTCGAACGGCGCCGAGGTCCTCGAGTGCGTCGAGCGCGACAACCCCGACATCATCCTGCTCGACATCATGATGCCGGTCATGGACGGCTGGGAAGTGATGACCGCGCTGGCGGCGAACCCCGAGTACTCGCAGAAGGTGATCCTCGTGAGCGCGAAGGCGTCGGACGACGCGCAGCTCCAAGGCTGGGAGCTCGGCGCCGACGAGTACATCACGAAGCCGTTCGACCTAGACGCCCTGCTGCAACGCGTCCGCGACGTAGCCGCGCGCACGGAATCCGAGTCCGAGGCCCGAAGGGCCGAAGCGATCTCGGAGCTGCAGAACCTCTAACCGCGCTTCCAGCTTCTGGCCCGCTTGGGCCCTTATCGGCGAAGCCCCTAGACGACGAGACCGCGCCGTCGTGTATTGGCATCCGGTCGAGAAGTGGGGGGTGGGCGATGTCGTTCCGAAGATGGATCGTGCTGTGCATTTCCGTCGCGCTGCTGGCTGCGACGCTGGCGGGTCTCGCGCCCGCGGGATCGGCGGCGCCGCCCGGTGAGTCGCCTGCCGAGGCCGTCG
>DASQEJ010000329.1:0-1535 GCA_035633715.1 Actinomycetota bacterium
CTTCGAGCGAGCCCTCCTGCAGCGACACCGACAGCATCGTGCCCATCGGCACGACGAAGAACACCGTGAGCCACAACGCCCCCGGCAGCGTGAGGAGGTAAGGGGTGAGCCGGCGCTTCAAACGGTCAACCCTGGATGACCTCGCCGAAGAGGTCGTTCCACGCCTCTTCCTCTTCTTCGTCCAGGTCCTTGTAGTGGTACAGCAGCGACTCCATCTCGGGCGTCGGGAACACGAGCGGGCTCTTCGCGACCGACTTCGTGTACGAGTCGTCCGCCTTCTTCAGGATGTCCTGCGCCGCGGGGACCGGGCAGATGTAGTTGACCCACGCGGCGATCTGCGCGGCGACCTTCGGGTCGTAGACGTAGTCCATGAACGCCATCGCGTCGATCGGGTTCGCCGCGTTCTGCGGGATCGCCATGTTGTCGACCCACAGGATCCCGCCCTCCTCGGGAACCACGAACTCGAGCTCGGGCTTGTCGAACTGGAGCTGGAACACGTCGCCGGACCAGGCCATCGTGAGCCACAGGTCCTCGCGCACGAGCGCGTCGGCGTACTCGTTGCCGTAGTAGTTGCGGACGATGCCCTTGTCGCGCTGCTCGAGCAGCTTCTCCTGGGCGAGCGCGGCGTCGTCGGTCGTCGCCTGCTGCGGGTCGATCCCGAGCCCCAGCAGCGTGAGGTTCATCGTGTCGCGCATCTCCTTGAACATCCCGACATTGCCCTCGAAGGCGGGGTCGAAGAGGTCCTCGAAGCTCGTGATCTTGCGGCCGGTGAGCTCGGGGTTGTAGCCGATGCCGGTGATCCCCGACTGCCACGGCACGCTGTGCGCGTTGCCGGGGTCGTAGGACGGGTCCTTGTAGACCTGCCCGGCGTTGGCTTCGAAGTTCGGCAGCAGCGAATGGTCGAGCTCTTCGAGGTAGCCGAGCCGCGCCATCTTCGCGATCAGCCAGTCGGTGACGACGATCAGGTCCCACTCGATCTCGTCCCCGTTGGCGAGAGGCTCCCGGATCGTGCCGAAGAAGCTCTCGTTGTCGTCGATGACCTCCTTGTAGTCCACCGAGATGCCGGTGTCCTTCTCGAAGTCGTCGAGCGTCGGGCGGCGCCCCTTCGCGCGGTCGATGTAGAGCGGCCAGTTGGCGAAACGGAGCTCGCCGTTCTGCTCGGTCGTCGCGAGGCCGTCGGCGTCGTCCCCGCCGTTGCCGCCGCCGTTGCCCTCCTGGGTGCCGGAGACGCCGCACGCGGCCAGCCATGCGCTGAGCGAGAGGGCGCCGGCGCCGGCCCCCATGTGGCGCAGCATGTCCCTGCGGGTCAGCCGTCTTCCGGCGGTCCGGCCGAGGCCGCCCCGCTGTGGCGCGGATGCGAGCAGCCGCTGGATCTCGCGTTCATGGTCCGTCATGGCCGTCTCCTCTCGTGGTGCGGTCCACCGCGAACGTGTGCTCAGGCTCCCAGCTCAATGTCACGGGCGTCCCCGGCCCCAGCGACGACGCGCCGCCCGCGTTCTGCACGTACACGACGAGCTTCGCGCCGTTGCCGGTCG
>DASQEJ010000330.1:0-3002 GCA_035633715.1 Actinomycetota bacterium
CATCGAGACCTCGCGCAGCAGGGTCTTCGAGGGGTGGTCGGCGGCCGATGACCGCTACGAGTCGTCCGCGAAGATCGCCGAGGCCCGGGCCGCCATCGCCGGAGCCGCCCTGGCCGCCCGAGGCAGGAAGACCGACGACCCACTGGTCGCGCTCCACACCACCTGGATCGACGGCGTCGCCGGCACGCTCGGAGAGGACCCGCTCGCTCCGCTGTTCCTGGCCCGGCTCTCCGACTGGGTCGACGGCCACCTCGCGCCCCTGATCGACGAGGGCGAACGCCTGAAGTCGCTCTCGGACGAGGACCGGGCGTCGCTGCAATGGCCCGAGAGCATGCCGGGGATCCCGCCGTTCGAGCCGCTCGAGATCCCACACGTCGAGCCCCCGGACGGCACCGTCTTCCGCTTCGGCATCCTCGGCGACCTCCACATCGGGTCACAGCTCGCGGAGCCCCTGGTGCGGGCCGCCATCGCCGACCTGAACGCGTCGGGGGCCGAGCTCGTCGTCCAGCTCGGCGACATCACGGACCAGGGGAAGCAGGAGCAGTTCGAGCTCGCGGCGCGGCTCCTAGACGACCTCCAGATGCCCGTCGCCACGATGATGGGCAACCACGACGTGCTCGCGCTCGGAGACATCGACCTCACCGGGCGCGGGTTCTACTCGGCGAGCTTCGGGAGAGAGGCCGATGGCCTCCTGCTCGAGCACGAGGGGTGGAGGTTCGCCGTGCTCGACTCGGCCACCCACCTCGCGTCCCCGTTCACGGCCTTCGACCTCGTCACTGGGAGCTTCGTCGACCTCCCGGGCGGAGCCGTCGTCCGCGGCTCCCTCACGGTGCCGCAGCACGAGATCCTCGCCGACCTGGCCGAGCCGGGGGCGCCGCCGGCGTTCGTCTTCCTCCACCACCCGCCCCAGCCCTACGGCGGCTTCCCGCCGATCCTGTTCGGGCTCCGGGATGCGGATTCCGGCCGCCTGCACGCGGTCGCCGACTCCGGCAACGTCTGGGGCGTCTTCGCCGGCCACACCCATCGCAACGCGATCACCCGGCGTCTCGGGCGGGTACCGGCGGTGGAGGTCGGGATCCCGAGGGACTTCCCGTTCGGGTACGCGCTCGTCGACGTGTCGCCCGCCGGCTACTCCTACAGGTTCGTCCAGGTCTCGGACGAGGAGGTCCTCCGCGAGGCCTACCGCCACGCGAGCGGCCTGCAGCGCCGCTACGCCCAGGGACGCCCCGAGGAGCGGGCGTTCACCTGGGTGCCCGAATAAGCGGGCTGCGCGACATTTTTTGGCTACGTAGCGGATTCGGACCGCAACTCTCCGGTTTCGACTGACGTTCTCACGGGTAGGACCGCTGCGACAGTCGAAACGGAAGGAGACGCAATGGAGATCGTCTGGCTCGTCGTAACGGGACTGGTCATCGGCATCATCGCAAGGCTCCTCCTGCCGGGCCGTGACCCCATCGGCTTGCTCGGCACGCTCGTCGTCGGAGTCGTCGGCGCGGTCATCGGTGGATACCTCTGGCGAGCCGTAGCAGGCAACACCGAGGGCTACGAGATCATCGGCGGAATCATCGCTGCGATGGCGCTCCTGTACGTGTACCGCAAGGTCGCGATCGGTCGCGGCACCGCCTAACCAACGCATCCAGCGCTCTTCGCCGGACCCGCGACCGCCGGAGAGCGTTCCACAGAAAACGGCCCCCATCCGCCCGGGGGCCGTTTTCGCGTCCGGGCTCGGCTCGCTTTCCCTGAATACGGATTGTCCGGCTCTGCGCCGGCGCGGTTACCTCCATGCATCCGAACAGGCGACCCGAGGGGGTTCTTCGTATGGCATCTGCGCGCGTCCTGCGTCTGGCAGGAGCGGCGGCACTCGTAGCAGCGGCTCTGCCGGTGACGGCGGCTCCGGCCTCGGCGTCGTGGCCCGGCGCCAACGGCGACGTCTTCATGGTCGAGTACGACGGCGGCGAGACGAACATCGTGCGGTACAACCCCGCGGGCGAGATGGTGGGGACGGTCGGCAGGAACCTGACCGAGTTCTCGAACTTCGCGACGGATTCCCGCGGCGAGCGTCTCGTCTACTCGAGCAACGGCGAGCTCGTCCTCGTCGACCTCGAGTCGATGGACTCGACGACGCTGACGGAGAGCCCCGGCACCGAGACCGACCCGACGTTCTCCTTCGACGGCCGGTACGTCGTCTACGTCGGCAACGGCGGCGGCGACCAGGACATCTTCATGTGGGACCTGACCGACCCGAGCATGGGCCCGATCAACCTCACGAACAACGACGCCGACGACTGGGCCCCCGCCTTCGCCAACGACGGGACGGGCCACGGCGACCTCATCGCCTACGTCACCCTCGAGGCCGGCGGCGACACCGAGATCTTCACGATGACGCCCGGCGGGACGGACAAGACGAACCTGACGGACAACGACGTCGACGACTTCGGGCCGAACTGGCACCCGAGCTTCGACGTGCTCGCCTACAGCAGCAAGGACGCCGCAGGCCTCGACCAGATCTTCACGATGAGCTGGGACGGCACCGGCAAGGACCAGCTCACGTCCGACCAGAACTACAACTACGAGCCCGCGTGGTCCCCGGACGGGACCAAGATCGCGTTCACGAAGCAAGGCACCGCGGTGGGAGCGCCCGGCCGCATCTTCGTCCGCTCGGGCAACCCGGGCGGGACCGAGACCGCGCTGACGCCCGCGAGCTCCACGATCGGGTACGACCGGGCGGACTGGCAGGCGCATCCGGGTTGTGAGACCGACTGCGGGGAAGAGCCCATCCAGCCCACGCTCGTCTTCTCGCTGAAGAGGCACCTCGTCGTGAGCGGGAGCGCGATCGGCCAGGGCGGCGACGGCGCTGCGGGCGGAGAGTGCGGCGTCGGCACGCCGATCAAGATCCAGAGAAGGATCGACGGGAAGTTCAAGACGATCGCGTCGGCGACGACCAACTCGGACGGGAACTTCTCGAAGAAGGTCCCGGACCGCCTCGGCAAGTACCGGATCGT
>DASQEJ010000331.1:0-10310 GCA_035633715.1 Actinomycetota bacterium
ACGAACGCGGCTCCGATCGATCCGTAGTCCCCGAACCTGTCGACCAGACGCGCGACGACCACCGACCAGCGCGGGTCGTCGACTCGCCGGGCGATCTCGCCGGCCGTGATCCGCGTTCCCGACGAGCTGAGCCGCCGCGCCCGGGCCACGAGCTCCGCGAGCCGGTCGACGTCGGAGAACGTTGCGGACGCGAGCGAGAGCTGCATGCGGCACGACCGGAGGAACTCCTCGCGCGAGACGTCCGCGGACTCCTGCGCGGCCTTCCTCGCCGCCTCGTCGCGCAGGCGCGCCACGCGCAGGCGCGACTCGGACGAAGAGTGCTCCGGGACGAACGGCGGGCCGTCGATCGCGGCGCGCAGCTCCTCCGGCGACAGGACCAGGACCTCGGGGGCCCTCTGGCGGATCTCCGCCCTCTCGTAAGGGCTGTCGTCCACGACGGCGAGCGCGTCGAGACCGATCCCGAGCTCGTCCGCGATCCGGCGAAGCGACTCGCTCTTGTCACCCCATCCCAGCTGCGGAGCGAGGAAGCGCCCGGCGAGCTCGGGGACGCGCGCGAGGGCTTCGCCGACGGCGGTGGAGTTGCGGCTCGCGACGCTGTTGGCGATACCGCGGCTCTCGAGCTCGTCGAGGATCCCGACCACGTCGGGGAAGAGCCGGGGCAAGCCGGGCTCCTCCATCTCGACGGCGATCCCGTCCCAGATCGTCCCGTCGAGGTCCCAGACGACGCACTTCACGTCGCCCACCTCCCTATCCGACCTCCTCGGCGGGCTCGCACCTCTTGCGCATCACGAGGTGGACGGCCTCGAACCCGAACTTCCGATAGAGCGCGCGCATCCCGCCGTTGCCCACGTGGACCCTGCCCGTGATCTCGTTCACGTCCGCGTCGCAGGCGAAGGCGATCCCGGCTTCCAGGAGCAGCTCCGCGACGCCGGTCCCGTGGTGGGCGTCGTCGATCGCGAGCGAGCGGAAGTTCGCGTACGGGTCCCCCGTGAGGAAGTTCGTGTTGAGCGAGATCCACAGCCATCCGACCGTGGTGCCGTCGGGGGCCTCCGCGACGAACATCCCGCGCGGGTCCTTCGTCATCGCGCGCTCGAGCTTCCGGCGGTGGACCTCCTCGTCCACGACCGCGTCCTCAGCGAAAGAGATCCGGGCTATGTCCGCCTCGAACCGGGCGAGCGCGTCGAGGTCCCGCTCCCCCGCCGGTCTGACCGAGTACGTCACCCCGGCGCGTCGGTGGGGGCCGCGTCCACGATCTCGACCAGCGCCCGTGCCGCGAGCCGGTACCCGAGTGTCCCGAAGCCGGCGACCACGCCGGACGCGATCGGCGACAGCACCGACGAGTGGCGGAACTCCTCACGCGCCCACACGTTGGAGATGTGGACCTCGACCCACGGCGGGGGGAAGTCCTCGAGCGCGTCGCGGAGGCTCCACCCTGCGATCATCAGCGCGCCGGGATTGACGATCGCGCCGGCGACGTCGCGATGCTCCTGGAGGACGTGGATGAGCTCGCCCTCGCCCTCTCTTTGCTCGGACACGAGCTCCCATCCCCCGGGGGAGATCTCCGCGCGGACCTCGGCTTCGACGTCGGCGAGCGTCTTCACGCCGTAGACGTCGGTCTTCCGGCGTCCGAGGCCCCCGAGGTTGGGGCCGTTGAGCAAGAGGATCCGGGTCGCGTCTCCCATGGTCCGGACGATACCGCCGGTGGCGAGGTCGTTGGCGAGAACAGCGCGCCATCGTTCCGCTTTCGGTCGTCCGCCTTGCCTTGCGTCGAGTCGTCGACGCGCTCGTAACGGCCTTCCGCACCGTGTTCGCGAGATGACAGGGTTAAGGGGTTGACGCGACCGTTGTTACGGCGCGAGGTTAGCGATTGACGATCCAAGTAACGGGCGGTTCAGGGGGAACTCAATAGATCACGGGGCGCCGACCCCTTTTCTCCACGCGCCGCGAAACGGTCGCCGTAACGGTTAGCGCATGCAGCGGAGGGGGCTCCCAACGCCTCTTCCTTCCCCCGAGCAAGGAGGGGATATGGGGAACGAGGGTTCCGTCCAAGTCGTCTTCTTCGACGTACGTGACACCTTGGGCGAGGTCGATCGTCCGGGTCACCTCGTGCCGTACCGGCCGAGCACGGAGAAGCTCCTGTCGGCGATGCGCGACGAGGTCGGGTTGCGCATCGGGCTCATCTCGAATCTGCCGCCCGACGTCGACTCCGCCGCGGGCCGCAGCATGATCCAAGACGCGGTCCTGTCGCAGTCGAACGGGACGAAGGTCACGATCGGCGACTTCGTGGACCCGGACGGGATCGTCATCAACCACGACGCAGGGGTCGACAAGCCGAACCCGGAGATCTACCGCTACGCGGCGCGCCAGATGGGCGTGACGCCGGAGCAGTGCATGTTCGTCGGCGAGAACCTCATCGAGGTGCTCGCGGCGAAGGCGGCGGGCATGCAGGGTGAGCTCAAGCCCTGCCCGCCGGGGCGTGAGTTCCTGCCCGCCGAGATCAAGGGGATGAAGGGGACCGAGACCGACAGCGGCCGTGCGTTCGAGGCGTTTTTCGAGCACGAGCACCTGCTCGGCGACCGCATCTTCGACTGCATGGACGTGATCGCCGCTCAGCTGAAGGCGCTCGACGGCGCGCCGATCCCGCCGAAGACCTACGGCGCGATGGGGATCCTGATCTACCTCACGAACAACTTCGCCGACCAGGCGCACCTCCAAGCCGAGGAGGCGGTCGTCCCGCTCGCGATCGCACGGGGGATGGACCCCGACAGCGCGACGTGGCTCTGGCAGCAGCACGACCAGGGCCGCGCGTACTTCAAGGCGCTCGACATCGCGTGGAAGCGGATCCAGGTCGGCGAGGCGCGCGACATGCCGCTCGCGATCGACGCCTTCTGGAGATGCTGCGAGGGCTTCGTGCTCCTGTTCAGGGACCACGCGATCCGCGAGAACGACGACCTCTACCCGACGATGGGCCGCTACTTCAACGACACGGACGACACGCTGATCATCAACCTGATCAGCCACATCGGACCGGCCGACTTCACGCCCTACGTGGGCCTCGTCTCCGCCATGGAGGAGGCCCTCGGGATCACCCCGGGAGACTGAGGTGTTCACCCGGCCACAGCTCGGCCCCGAACGGTTCTTCGCAGACGGGGAGAGGCGCGCGATCGACGCGTTGTTCGACGCCATCCTGCCCGGTCGCCCGGACTCCCCCGGCGCGCGGGACGCGAACGCCGGCGAGTACCTCAGCGCACTGCTCGCGCACGAGGACGTGTACTTCGAGGTCCCTCGCTGGCGCGAGCTCTACCGCACCGCGCTCCCGGCCCTCGACCTCGCGGCGGCCTCACGCTTCGGCGGCCGGTCGATCGCGGCCCTGTCGGTGAACGAGGTCACCGAGCTCCTGCGCGATCTCGCGGCGGGGACCGTCGCAGGGCTCCCGGAGGACATGGACCAGAAGCGGCTCTTCACCACGATCAGGGCGCACTGCATCGAGGGGTGCTTCGCCGACCCCCGCTGGGGCGGCAACCGCGGGGGCTTGATGTGGGAGTGGCTCGGCTGCCTGGCGCCGCCCGAGGAGTTCAACCGCAACGGCAACGAGGGGGCCGCATGACGACGATCGAGAAACCCGACGCCATCGTCGTGGGCAGCGGCGCCGGCGGGGGGACCGCAGCGCGCGTGCTCACCGACCGCGGGATGAGCGTGGTCGTCCTCGAGAAGGGCGACTGGCTCGAGGCCGAGGACTTCGTCCCCTACGACGAGCTGCGCATGCACGCGCACAAGCGCTTCATCCCGCACCCGGAGAAGGACCCGAACATCCACGTGCGACCCGACGGCACCACGCGGAAGAGCGAGCGCTGGTGGATCGTCAACGCGGTCGGCGGGTCGACGATGGTGTGGGACGCGAACTTCCCGCGCTACACGCGCGAGGACTTCGAGGTCCTGTCGTATCTCCGCGACGTCCCGAGCGACGCCAGCATGGTGAACTGGCCGTGGACCTACGACGAGTTCCAGCCGTGGTTCGAGCGCGCCGAGCACGAGTGGGGCGTGTCCGGCCAGGCGAACCAGTGCGACGTCCAGGAGCCGACCCGGCCGGGATACGAGTACCCGATGGCGCCGCTCCGTGACCACGCCTCGACCGAGTTCCTCATGGAGACGTTCGGCAAGGCCGGGATGAAGCCGTACCGGGGGCCGCGTGCGATCAACTCGCGCGTCTACGACGGCCGCCCCGCGTGCTCGTTCTGCGGCTACAACCAGTTCTTCGGCTGCGCGCTGAACAGCCGCGCCAGCAGCCAGAACACGGTCCTGTCCCGGGCTATCGCGACCGGCCGGTGCGACCTGCGGACGCGCCACTGCGTCACGCGGCTCGTGCACGAGGGGGGCCGGATCACCGGCGTCATGTACAAGACCGACCCGGACGGCGAGGAGCAGTTCCTCGGGGCGCCGAAGGTCTTCGTCTCGATCCAGACGATCGAGTCCGCGCGGCTCTTTCTGATCTCGGAGATCCCCGACCCCAACGACATGATCGGCCACTACCTCATCTATCACGTCAAGGGGAACGCGGACCTGACGATCCCCGGGCAGCCCGTGTGGGACCGAGGCCCCGAGTTCCAGCCCCGCACGGCGATCGGCAGCCTGCAGATCCGTGATCTCTACGTCATCGACGACCCGAAGGAGCCGGGGCTCTCGAAGGGCGGCAAGTTCTCCGTCTACGACCCGCTCACGACGATGCCCCCGGTCAGGCTCGTGAAGGGGGCCGGGCTCGGCGCGGACAAGCCGCAGGTGTGGGGCGACGACCTCGTCGACTACCTCGTCGAGCTGCGGTCGCAGGGCGGCGTGTCGTTCTCGTTCACCGGCGAGGCGATGTCCATGCACGAGAACCGCGTCGAGCTCGACCCGGACGAGGTCGACCCGTGGGGGATGCCTGTGGCCCGCACCTACTACCGGCACCACCCGTACGACGTCGCGCTCAGCAAGTACGCGCTCGACCGCGTGTGCGACGTCGTCGGCAACGCCGGCGGCGAGGTGCGGAGGTTCGAGCCGCAGACCGAGGACAACCCGGGCTACGGGCACGTACAGGGCACGCTCCGCGCCGGCACCGACCCCGGCGCGTCCGTGCTCGACGAGAACTGCCAGTCGCACACGGTCGAGGGGCTGTACGTCCTGGACGCGGCGTGGATGCCGACGTCGGGGGCTTCGAACCCGTCCGTGACGCTCATCGCGAACGCCTACCGCGTCTGCGAACAGGTGAACTGACGATCCGAAAGGGGGCACGGATGACCGACTTGGACACCAGGAAGCAGATCGCCCGTCTCTTGCTGTCGGAGGGCACGACGCCCCTCGACCTCGAGCTGGCGCCGATCGTCGAGGGCGAGGGCGAGCTGCTCGCCGACCTCGGCATCCCGTGGCCGCAGGGGCTCGGCCCGACCCCGACGCCGATCGACCCGCCGCCGAACCCCGGCGATCCCCTCCCGCAGGCCGACGTCGTCGTCATCACGTGGACGGTGGCCGAGCTGAACGCGCTCGCGGACGTGCTCACGCCCGGATACCCGCGCACGCGCTGGTATCGCTACAACCGCAACTTCGAGGACCAGTACCTCGACAAGATCCGGGAGGGCGCGCCGGCGCGGGCGGCGCGCCGTCTCGGCAGCTGGTTCCCGACCGAGATCGGCAACCAGAAGGTCATCTGCTTCAAGTCCGAGCTGCACCTCAACCAGGACGGCGTCAAGACGGGTGACGGCACCGCGACGCTGCCGGTGAAGGACCTGTTCCGCCAGATCATCGAGGAGACCGGCGCCAGCGTGGTGCTGACGATCGGCACGAGCGGCGGCGTCAAGCTCGAGCACGACCTCGGCGACGTCGTCGTGACGCGCGGCGCGAAGTTCCGCCTGCAGAGCGAGTTCAAGAACGAGACCTTCGCCCACACCGCGTACAAGAGCGAGTGGACGATCCCGACGCAGCACTTCGCCAAGGCCGAGGAGCTGATGGCGGACTTCGCCGACAACCTCGTCGAGCCGGCGTTCGGCCCCCCCACCAAGCGCTACCCCTTCGACGGCCCGCTGCTCGAGAGCGAGCCGCCCAACACGCCGGAGATCATCCTCGACGACGGCGAGGACATGCCCGAGTACCACCCCGTGCTCACCACCGACTTCTTCGAGTTCGGCACGTCTACGAACAACTTGTTCGAGGAGGGCAGCGCCGTCGAGATGGGCGACGCCGTGCTCGGCCTCCTCTGCGAGGAGCTCCCGGAGCCTCCGCGTTGGGCGATCGTCCGCAACCTCTCGGACCCGATGATCAACGGCGACCTCCCCCGCGAGCGCAGGGGCAAGCTCGACATGCAGGCCCACTGGGCCGTCTGGTACTACGAGGCGTACGGCTACTGGACGAGCGTGATGGGCGCGCTCGCGACGTGGGGCATCATCGCCGGCCTCGCGGACGAAGGCTGACGTCGTGGCCGAGACGCGACTCCCGACGGAGGTCGAGCTCGCGTACGAGGTGATGTCGTGCCAGGCCATGCGCGTCGCGCAGGAGCCGGCGTCCGCGCCGCACCCGTGCAGCTACTTCCGCAAGTGGGGCACGTATCACTCGTACGACTACTCGATGGACACTCCCCCACCCGAGCGCGGGATCGTCCACGAGACCCGCTACGTGGGCCGCGCGCCGCTCGTGCCGGAGCTTCTCAGCGGCTGCCGCAAGGCCCCGATCATGGCGCTCGGGATCAACCCGAACCTCCCCGGATGGTGGCGCGGCAAGCGCGGATCGCTCAACCCGCTCTTCGACGACTACCGCCAGTACGCGCACTACTTCCGATACCGGTCGCTCGCGAAGCTCGAGCTCTCGCCCGAGGACTACGAGCGCTACGGCGGCGATCCCGACGACACCCCGTTCACCGGCGCGGAGCTCGACGTCCCGGTCGACGCCGACGGGAACCGCCCCATGGAGGTCCGGCTCCAGCCGCAGAAGATGTACGAGGCGTACCAGGGGCTGCTCGACGCGCTGGCCGAGCGGATGGGGTGGCCGGACCACGAGCTGACCGTCGGCGAGGACGTGACGTACGGGAACATGGTCGCGAGCCCGTCTGCGAAGTGGACGACCGTGGCCGCGCCGAACGATCCGTTGCTCCCGCCGATGACGGTCGAGGAGCGCAACGGGATCGTCAGCGAGTGCTTCCACGAGCGGAAGTACTTCCTGCGGCAGCTCTTCCAGAGCCTCCCGTCGGTGCTGTTGATCTTCAGCCAGAGCACCGCGAACGCCTTCAACGGCGAGATGCAGGACCGGTTCACGGTCGGGCGGCCGGAGCGCAACGAGTCGATCGAGGACCTCATGCACCGCGAGATCCGTCTGCGCTACGGCGACCTGCCGACGGGCGAGACGTTGGACGCCCGCGTGATCTTCGCCCCGCACATCACCGGCAACCCGAAGGACTTCGCCCCGGCGCGCCAGCGCGTGATCGACGCCCTGGCCGAAGAGGCCGAGGCCGGACGCATCACCTACAACCCCGCGACGAAGCACCTCGCCCGGCCCCCGGGCGCGTGCGTGTTCTGCCCGATGCTCGAGATCGGGCCGTGCGACTACGTCGAGGAGCTGCGTCCGATCTCCGACGCGCCCGTGCTGACGGCGGACTCCCCCGTCGCCGACGTGCTCCAGGAAAAGAGCGTCCAGGCGTCGTTCCGCCGGGGCGTCGCGGAGAGCGGCCCTCCCCTGTCGGAAGCATGGGCCGACACCGACGACCTCGACGAGCCCTCACCGGACGCGGTGGCGTCGTGACCGGCCGCTCGCACCCTCCCGTCGTCTTCTTCGACCTCGTCGGGACCCTCGTGGTGCGCTCCGGCGGCACGTTCGTCGCGAACCCTCAGGCGTCGTCGTGGGTCCTCGCGGCGAACCGCAACGGCGTCCTGACGAACGCCGCGCAGTTCCGCACCGCGCGCGACGTCCGCAGGATCCTCGAGCACACCGGCCTCGGCCACCTTTTCGACGACGACCTGATCGTGATGGCGTCGCACCTGAGGTTCCCGCTGCCCGACCGCCGTGCGTTCGCGGTGGCCGCTGCGATCGCGGAAACCCGTATCGGATCGTGCACGTACGTCTCCGCCGACCACGCCCTGCTCGTCGCCGCCGCGACGGCCGGCATGAGGACGGTGAGCGTGGCGGGGGCCGCGGTGTCCGCTGGATCCCCGGTTCCGGCCGAAACGCCGGTCGCGGACCATGCCGCCCTAGCGGCCTCGGCCCCCGCCGCCACCGTCGTCGCCGAGCCCGCCGGCCAGCTCCTCGCCGGCGAGATCGACGAGGACCCGGGCCCGACGTTCGTCCTGCGCGGACGCGTCGTGACGATGGACAAGCCCGGCGAGGTGCTCGACGACGGACAGGTCGTCGTCCGCGCCGGAAAGATCGCCGCGGTCGTCCCCTCGGGGAGCGAGCTGCCGGCGGAGTACGCGTCCGCGCGCACGCTCAACACGAACGGGACGATCTACCCCGGCCTCATCGACCTGCACAACCACTTCGCCTACAACATCCGGCCCTTGTGGCCGCTCCCGAAGCGCTACGACAACCGCGGTCAGTGGACGACGCCTACGTACAGCGCCGAGGTGAGCAAGCCGGTGAAGGCCGTAGCGGGGTCGGGACGGACGGCGCGCTCGCTCGTGCGCTACGTCGAGGCGAAGGCGTTGATCGGCGGCACGACCACCGGGCAGGGCATCAAGACGCAGGTGCGCGGCGGCTTCGGCCTCTACCGCGGCGTCATGCGCAACGTCGAGGAGACCGACGACCCCCGTCTGCCCGAAGCCAGCACGCTCGTTCCGGACCTCTACGTGAAGAAGCAAGACCGCGTCGAGGCGTTCCGCCGCACGCTCGAGTCGCGCGCCGCGTACTTCTACCACCTGGCCGAGGGCATCGACGGCGTGTCGCAACAGCGTTTCCAAGACCTCAAGTCGAACGACCTCATCCAGAAGTCGCTCGTGGGCATCCACTCGCTCGGCCTCGAGGCGCCCGACCTCGCCTACATGGCGGCGGCCGGCGCCAAGGTCGTGTGGTCTCCGTTCAGCAACATGCTGCTCTACGGCGCGACGCTCGACCTCGCGGCGCTGCGCGCCTCGGGCGTCGTGTTCAGCATCGGCTGCGACTGGGCCCCCACCGGCAGCAAGAACCTGCTGGAAGAGCTCAAGGTCGCGCGCTGGGTCGTGGAGAACCAGGAGTCCGACTTCACGAGCGAGGAGCTCGTGCGCGCCGTGACCGTGAACGCGGCCGCGGCGGCGGGCTGGCAGGACGGCGTCGGGCGGCTGCGCGAGGGCCTGTTCGCGGACCTCGTCGTCATCCGGGGCACCGACGGCGACCCCTGGGACCGGCTGATCGCCGCGACCGAGCCCGAGGTCGACCTCGTCGTCATCCACGGCAAGGCGCGCTACGGGTCGCTCGAGAACATGGAGGCGCTGCACGGCGACCCGTCGATCGAGATCGAACAGTGGAGCGTCGGGGGCGAATCGAAGGGGTTCGACCTCTACGCGCCGGCGTCCCCGCTCAACGACGTCTCGTTCGCGCGCGCGGTCGAGGTGCTCGAAACGGGCATGGCGGACCTCCCCGGCCTCGTCGAGGAGGCGGCCTCGGGAGAGAACGAGCTCCTCGCGCTCGGCCTCGACGCGCCGGCGTTCACGGTCCTGCTCGACAACGAGTACGAGCCGGACCCGTCCGAGGTCCCCGACGCCGAGTCGCAGCTACTGGCGGACGTCCCGATGCCGGACTCGGTCCCGCTCGACGCGCCGGAGGTGAACGCGGAGGGCTACTGGGACCTCGTCGACGCCCAGCCGAACATCCAGGACGGATTGAAGACGTACTTGAGGAGCGCGTATGGCGGCTGAACCGGTACACGTCGAGGTTTTCTACGGCAACGACGCCGAGCTGGAGAAGGCGAAGGCGGCGCTGACCGCGGTGCGGTCGGACGTCCAGGTCTACAAGGGCGTCGTCGAGGGATGGGCCGACGCGGCCGCGTTGGAGAAGCTCGTCGACGCGCAGCTGATCGTCGCTCCGCTCGCGGCTACCCTGCCCGCCGGCGAGATGCCCGAGGGCCTGGCCGCCATACCGGCCCGACCGAGCCCGGACGACGAAGGGATGCAGGAGCTCAGGCGCCACCTGAAGTACGTCGCGCGCACGGACCAGGGCCTCGAGCTGCTGGCCCACGAGGTGAACGACGCGCAGCTCGACCCGACGATCCACGACGTCGGGCCACGCCAGCTCCAACCCGAGCCCGAGGACGCTCCCGAGGCCGCCGTTTACCACATCAACCTCCGCGGCCCGATCACCGAGGAGCAGGCGAAGGAGTTCAC
>DASQEJ010000332.1:0-3335 GCA_035633715.1 Actinomycetota bacterium
CGCCTCGGTCGTCGCGAGGATGAACACGACGTGCGGGGGGGGCTCCTCGAGGGTCTTCAGCAACGCGTTGAACGAGCCCGCGGACAGCATGTGGACCTCGTCGATGACGTAGACCTTCTTGCGGCCGCCCGCGGTGGCGAGCGGGACGCCGGCGAGGATGTCGCGCGTCTCGTCGACCTTGGAGTGCGACGCGGCGTCCATCTCGATGACGTCGAGCGACGAGCCGTCTGAGATCGAGCGGCACGACTCGCACTTGCCGCACGGCGACGGGGTCGGCCCCTGCTCGCAGTTCAGCGCCTTGGCGAGGATGCGGGCCGTGCTGGTCTTGCCGGTGCCTCGGGGGCCGGTGAAGAGATAAGCGTGGGCGACGCGGTCCTCGACGATGGCGTTCGCGAGTGTCTTAGAGACGTGCTCCTGGCCGAGGATGTCGTCGAACGTCTCGGGGCGCCACTTGCGATAGAGCGAGAGATAAGCCACGTCGCTAAAGGTAAAGCTTGGCTGTGACGGGTCGAGCGGGACGCGAAAAAAACTGCGGTCCCCCATGCCTCAATGAGGCCTCCGTGTCGCTATGCGTAACGGATTCCTCAATGAGGCGCGGGGGGCCGCCTCGGCGATTCACCGGCGCTCGGGGCCGAGAGGGACACGGGCCGCCTCGGCGGGACGTGAAAATAAAATGGCCGTGCGCCCCGCTCTGGACTCTGAAATGGCCGTCGCTATCCCCGGTAGCCGGCTCCGGCCGGGCGACCCTGCGGCACTCTCGGGACACCGCTTACGGCTGCTCCCTTCCGGGCCTGACCGGGTTCACGGCTCCGAGTCGCGCAGGACCCGACCATCGACACTGCTTTCCGGGGGCTGCCCGGTCCTTCCAAAGCCGCAAGCGGGTAATCGGCCCGGCGTATCGAGGGTTTCCGGTACAGGGGACCCCGAGCCCCCCACCTAGCACGGCCACGTCCAGGATAGCCCGGCCGCCCGTCGTGGCGTTAGGCCGGCGACGTAGAGTCGGCTCGTGCGAGCGCCCGGCGTCACGATCGAGCCGTGGGGGCCGGGCGACCTCCCGCTGCTGACGAAGATCCTCGGCGACCCCGCGATGACCGAGCACCTCGGCGGGCCCGAGAGCGACGACGCGCTGGCCGCACGCCAGGGACGCTACGAACGCCTCCCCGCGTCGGGAGCCGGCCGCATGTTCAAGATCGTCGATCTCGCGACCGGCGAGGGGGCCGGGTCCGTCGGCTACTGGGAGAAGGAGTGGCGCGGCGGCACCGTGTGGGAGACGGGATGGTCGGTGCTGCCCGAGTTCCAGGGCCGCGGGATCGCGTCTGCGGCCACGGAGCTGGCGCTGGACGCGGCCCGGGCCGACGCGAAGCACCGCTACGTCCACGCGTTCCCGTCCGTCGACAACCACCCGTCGAACGCGATCTGCCGGAAGCTCGGCTTCGAGCTCGTCGAGGAAGCCCTCGGCTTCGAGTACCCGCCGGGCAACCCGCTCCGGTGCAACGACTGGCGCTTCGACCTGTGGCCGCGCGGGGGCGCTTAGGTCCCGCTCGTGGCGGAGGCGAAGGGATTTGAACCCTTGGACCCTCTCAGGTCACACGATTTCCAGTCGTGCCGATTCGGCCGCTCTCGCACGCCTCCGGGCGGGATTGTAGATGGTCCGGATAGTCGCGGTGGGGGCGGGATTTGAACCCGCGGAGGGCGTGAACCCTCAATCGCTTTCGAGGCGATCCCGTTATGGCCGCTTCGGTACCCCACCTTGGAGTTGCAGTCCGGCCGGGGGCCGGGCGACCGAGTATACGAGCGCTACGTCCCCCGCCTCGTGCGGAAGAACGACCGGAGCAGGTCCGCGCACTCGTCCTCTAGCACGCCCGTCGTGACCTCGACCGTGTGGTTCAAGCGGGGGTCCTGCACGACGTTGTAGAGCGAGTACGCGGCCCCCGCACGAGGGTCCTGGGGGCCGTAGACGAGCCGCTCGACCCGGGCCAGCACGAGCGCTCCGGCGCACATCGGGCACGGCTCCAGCGTGACGTAGACGGTCGCGCCGCCGAGCCTCCACGAGCCCGCGGCCAGCGCGGCTGCGCGCAGCGCGAGCACCTCCGCGTGCGCGGTGGGGTCACCCCGAAGCTCGCGCTCGTTGCGCGCCGCCGCGAGGACCTCTCCGTCGCGCACGACCACCGCGCCGATCGGGACGTCGTCGTGATCGAGGGCCGACGCCGCCTCTGCGAGCGCCCGTCGCATGAAGCCCTCGTCGGAGCCGCGCTCCGTCAATCCTGGGCGCGCCGCGAGCGGATCATCTGCTTCGCGGCCTTGTACCTCTCGCGGACCCAGTCGCGGACGTCCTTGGCCCAGTCGTACTCGCTCGCCAGGACGGCGAGCCCGGCGATGATCACGGGGAACGACCAGGGGCCGGGCAGTGGCGTGATGACGATGCCGCCGACGACGAGCACGAGGCCCAGGACGGTCACGAGCGCCCGGCGGACCTGTGCCGCCACCGAGCGAGCCTCGGGCGCGACGTGGACGTCGGAGCGCGGAGCGAACCCGCGGCCCCACAGCTCCTCCTGCGGAGGGTCGACGGGATCGGGGGCGCGGTGCGCGAACTCGCGGACGAAGCGCGACACCGTGTCCGCCATGCCGTTCGTCGTCACGGGCATCTGCGCGACGGCCGAGGACGAGTCGCGTTCGATGAAGAGCACCGGGCCGCCGCGGACCTCGTCGTCGACGCCCCAGGCCTCGATCTCCCCCCACTCGAGGGAGTGCGGCGGGTGGTCGCTCCCGGTCCAGCACAAGATGAAGCGCTTTGACGTCACGAACATGAAGCCCTCGGTGCGCCGCTTCTCGGGGTGCCGGGCGCGGACCCAGTGCGCGATCTCCTCGCCGTCCTCGAGATGAGGCCGGGCGTAGGAGAGGATGTGGTCCTTCCTCATCTCTGAGATCCGGCGCAAGAGGCCCAACTGCGGAACCGCCTTTGAGATTCGGTCGCTCGTACTGTGCCAGAGTACGCCGGGAGCGCGACTTGACCGGGCGGACACGGTTCCGCGAGACGTTTCCCGGTCCTTCGGTGTCTACCTTGTGATGACTTCGATGGATTCGCGTGTGGGCGCAGGAGGCAGGGTGGAGGCCAGGGGCATGAACGCCGCGGTCGACGACCTCTACAGGGACCACGGCCAGGCGGCGCTGCGGCTCGCCTACCTGCTCACCGGCGACCGCGCCCGGGCCGAGGACCTCGTCCAGGACGCGTTCGTCCGGCTCCTCGCCCGGCTCCGCCACGTCCGCGAGACCGAGGCGCTGCGGGCGTACCTCACGAGGACGCTCGTCAACCTGGCGAAGAACGAGTACCGGCG